>QMVO01000017.1 GCA_003661125.1 Methanosarcinales archaeon | reverse complement strand
TGAAAAGAACGTCCTAGCAAATTCAAATAGCCCAACAACTGAGCATTTGCAAGAGCGAATTTCAAATTACTTAGAGGTGGAATATCCAAAGAAAATATGATCTACTATTTATGTCAAGATATACTTAAGTTCTTAAGTACATATATGAAGACTTTTTATATGTTTTTAACATATGCTTGTATATGCGATAAAGGATTCTTATTCTTGTTCCGGGTATCGCCTCGCTATTCATGTGCATTCTTCTTCCACCAAATCATAGCGCTCTTTGATTTGCGCTTCAAGCAAAGTGTACCATCGTCTTCTACGAGGATTTTGGACAAATGCTCTCTCAAAAATCTCTCCTTCTCTGATGTCAGGTCATACATTTCCTTCATTTTAGTCACTGCCTCATCTAAACTCTTGTAGCGCTGTTCATATTCTGAGTCCCAGATTTCCACATTTGCATAGATGCTCATGTCGTGCAGGATATTACAGAGGTAGATATAATCAGACCATGAAGGACGCGTTTCACCGTGTATTTTCTCCCAGAGTCCTCCATCCATCCATCTGCCCGCAAAGGTGAAGATATAAACGCATTTTTTCGCAGATGCATTCATCTTTGCAAGTGCTTCCTGCATATCAAGCATGGCAAGCGAATGGGAGGCTATTACAACGTCATGCGGCTCTATGTCAGCGCCCAACTCGATGTCTTCCCATCGTTTGTTTATGCACGTGATGTTTTCCACACCTTCTTTTTCCATGTTCTCCTGTAAGCATGCTAGCATGCCCCTGGATGGGTCTATCGCTGTAACACTCTTCACCTGCTTTGCAATCGGAATCGCAAGCCTGCCGGTGCCAGCACCAACATCCAGAACCGTATATTCTGGATTCAACGCGATTTTCGCTATTTGTTTCTCAGCGCGCTCTCTGTTCTGCATCATAGATTCATTGAACCGCTTTGCTCTCCTGTCCCAGAAGCTACCCGCAGGTTCATCGAGGGTTCTCCTCCAAGGAGAACTCAATCTCAGCATCTTCCACAATTCATTCCAATTTATTATTCCTGCCATGTTTTATCACCTCCGTCTTTTAGGTTTTAGTTTTTCAGGTTTTAGGTATCAGGGTTCAGGTGGTTTTTCAGGGAATGGATTAAGCCGCTTAGCATTTTTCCTATCTGCCATCCTTTCAAATCCTCAAATCCTCCTCTTACTTTTATTTCACCCATCCCTATCACCTGTCACCTCACACCTATCACCTCTTCCTCCTCATACATCACCCCTGACTCATACACATCCTTATCACCCACTGCGGCTTCTCTAAGCGTGCCAAACATATCAGCAAGAGTTGCCCATTCTGGAATCAGATTGGTTCTGTATTGATCGTATTCCAGCATACTCAGGAGTGGATTTTTCCGTCGCGGTTTTTTAAGTGCCTCCTTCAACAGAATGGCGAGTTCGATAGGAGCTTCAAAACCAATTCGTTGATGAAAAAGCATAAAGTTCATCAGATTAAACGTTCTTATGCCTTCTTTATTGTACCTATGTGCAGTTGCACCGGATGAAATAACCAGATCAGTGCCAGTTTTTTTGATTGCTCGTATTTCCTCTTCAAAAGTAGGATTGACAAGGATTTCTGGGTCTGACCCGTACTTTCTTGCCAGCTCGACACTCATATCCAGTCTTTCGTTTATAGCCTCAGGGGTCAGACGTTTCTCTAAAGCATGCGTCTTATAGATTATGACACTTGTTTTCATTCCAGTATCCCGCAGCAATGCCGTATTCATACCAACGATTTTTTTACCCTCAAGGTCCGTCTTAACTTTTGAAAGTCGTTCGAGGGCATCCTTTTTCCTTCGAGCTATTACTTCCTCGGCTTCGCCTTCTTTGCCCAACCGCTGAGCGATTTCCATAAACACCCTTGCACTCCCCTCGATTCCATAGGGATTGAGCAGTTCTGGGTCACGAGTTTTTGCATATCTATCAAATGCTATGAGTTCGTAGTGGTCAACACCAAATCGTTCTTTCAGTAACTTGGTCCAAACAACAAGGGAATTGGTTATCGTGAGTTCAGCCTTTGGCAGCTCATACAGGTCTTTCACCATTGTGTGATCGAAACAAATTTTGTTTATTTCGATACCCATTTCGCACAGCATGGAAACCATCTCTGCCACCTTTGACTTTGACCCGACACCATGCAGAGCAAAGGTGATGAGGTTCACCGACCCTTCGTTTCGCTCTATCTTTTCTTTCTCTATGCCATTACCATTGCACAACATCTGGTCGGTGATCGCATACAGCGTGTCCTGGTATCCAATCGGTCTTGATTTACCAATAAAATCGCCAGTCGTATAGGCGACATCGCAACCAACGTCTCCCTTTGCTTTTGTCTCTTCTATTACCGCACTAAAGTCGTCCCCAATTAAATCGCTTGGGCACGTGGTTATCACCACGATCAGATTTGGATGGTACTTCTCGTATGTCTCTTTGATTCCCTGACTCAGTTTCTCCTCGCCACCGTAAACGATATCTATATCCTTCATATCGGTGCAGGGAGTAACAGGGAACAGGAAATACGGTCTGAAAGGGTTTATCTTCCGCTGAAACGCACATCCAACCGGACCGTGTATCAGCGGCACTGCATCCTCGATTGAGTTAACAGCCATCAAAGCGCCTGAAATCTTCCCCGGTATTGCGGTCATCCCGTGTAATGGCAGGCTGTATGCACTGATTAGCGGTCTCACAAAGCCTGCATTGTTTCCATTTCCATTTTCAATTCTTGATTTCATTTTGGTTCAACATGAATAGGTTCCTCCGGATACACAAACACTCCTTTCTCATTCAAATCGATGTCCAGTCCTTGAAATCTTGTCAGATATTCTTGATGGATCGCCTTTGGATCTAAGTCCTCGAACAGCTCAGGATGGAACCATTTTGCCTGATATGCAACTTGGATGAAACTTCTGCATCCGCTAACAGGGAGGCCATATAACAACTGAACGGTGATAATGTAAACCCTCTTATCTTTCACTGCAGGCACATTCTGCAATATATCTCGGCTCATGATCTCTTCTCTTGCTTCTTTTAGCTCGCATATCGCTATTCCTACTAATACTAACATTTTCGTTTTCATTTTTTTTCTTTTTATCACCTCCTATTTCCATCCTCATTTTTCATTTCTTTCTATTCCCACCTGTAAAAATCATAATACCTGTCAATTATCAGTGTATAAAGATCGTCAACGCAATAGAATCTCTCGAGTATCTCATTACACTCTTTTTCCACATTCAAATCCACGAATTTATCTGGATGGAAGAGTTTAGCCATGTAATAAACGTCGGTAACGCCTAATCCGAAATCCCAGCCGCCAACCCCATATCCTTTTGAATAATAGACTTTACGATTCTTTATCGCATTTATAGTCTGTAAATCAGGATCCGTCAGCAGTTCTTCTTTTCTCTTAGCTGACTTCGGATCCGTTTTCAGCCCGCCCATTTGTATGATTATGTCAGGATTCCACAGGATGACCTGCTCTTTTGAAATTGTAAATGTCGCACCACCCATGATAGGGTGCACTTCTCTTGCTACATTTATACCTCCAGCTAGGTCTAAAGGAGGATAGAAAGTAATGGCAAGCATAGTACCAGCAGCTGGCGGGTGTCTGCCCGGATGGTTAAAAAACACTTTTGGCTTCTCACTATCAGGTATTTTTGATGTAATTTTTGTTATTTCCCCTATTTTTTCATTAGTGTATGAGATCAGCTCTTCCGCCCTTTCCTCCGTCCCTATAATCGTGCCTGCAAGTCTGAGTGCCTGAAACGGGATACTAAATGCACCAGTAGGACTGGTGACCTTTGCTGCGGCAGGGCTGTAACCAATGCATACAACGGGAATATCCGTCTTCTCCTGGATCGTATCAGCAGTCCTTGGAGACCCAAGATAAGAAATAATCAAATCCGGCTTTAGGGATAAAATTAACTCCAGATTTGGTTCCGCATACGAACCTATGCTAGGAAGTTCTCGAAGCTCGGGTGCAGCAAAAGCCGCTGTACAGCCACGATCTGGATTTAATGAGTATCCATAAGCATATTTATTTATTGCTACGACTTTATCTGTCGCGCGAAGGTTTGCAAATATTCTGGCACCATCTACGGTATCTGCAAGGATCACTCGCTCTATCGGCCTTGGCACCGTCACCGTCCGATCAGCCATATCAACAAGCGTAAGCTTCTTCTCCTTACCAAGAATGATCAACTTCGTCTGCCCTACATCCAGCATGCTTATTTTGCCATCGTAGTTCGCATCTGCAAAAGTCGTAGCTGGTTTCTTGCCGAAGATTAGCAGTTTTATGTACGTCACGTCACGCATATCAAGCACATCATCTTCGTTTGCATTGCCGTAAATCTTTGAGTAACCGGCACTTGCAAGCGTTGGAGAAGTCAGCAGAATTGTGCATATCGCTATTCCTACTAATACTAACATTTTCGTTTTCATTTTTTTCTTTTTACCACCTCCTAATTTTTTTACCCATACTCTCTTCTTCTATTATCTCCTTTTCTTTCTCATCTTTCCTTATAACCCCCTCTGTGTTTTGCAATGAAGAGGGAGAAAAAAATCCCCTCCAATAAACCTTCTTCAGTTTTTGTCTCATACCATGCCCCATTTTCGCCTACCTCTTTCACTTCCTCCTATGCAGAATATACGCAATCGCCGAGATCATTTTATAGCCTCCTTTTACTCCCAGCGGTAAAGCTCTAATCCCCTGGCTTCCTGCACCTTGTTGTATAAATCGTCCGCGCCGTAAACTTCTTTAAACATCCTGTTTGCTTCCTTTTCCACATCGAGATCCTGGAACTTGTTCGGATGCAGGAGCTTAGCCATATAGTATGTCTCCACTGGCATTTGAATTAGATCCCAACAGAACCACGGCCCAAAGATTGTATAGACTTTCCCTTCCTTTACGGCTTTCGTTACCTCGAGACCGGGATGAACTTCCAGGAGTTTAGCGACGCGGTCACCTGTGCAGCCGAGGAATATTACATCCGGGTTCCAGATAATTACTTGTTCTGGATTTATCTGTGCATACGTCAGACCGTGCGATAGCAAGTACTCTTTAGCCACATTCCTGCCCCCCGCCCATTCTACTGGGGCATAAACCATCGTATCTTTTATTCCGTAGGCGACAAGGGCATAAACCTTCGGCTTTTCTTTCTCAGGGATTTCGTTTGTGATTTTTCTTACCCGATCTAGCTTATCTTCTACGTATGAGATTAACCACTCATCCCTGTCTTCCTTTCCAAGCACTTTGCCTGCCAGCCTCAGTGATTCATAAGTCTTACTAAAATCATCAGGACGCACAGAGGATAAGCAGACTACCGGGATGCCAGTCTGCTCCTGTATGGAGTCTGCTCCCTCTGGATAAGAGAAATAGACGAAAACAACATCTGGCTTGAGCTCAAGGATCACTTCCACATTTGGCTCTCTATAAGTACCTACGACTGGAAGATCCGCAAGTTCGGGATGAGCTTGCACGCAGAACAAGAACCCCTTCTTTCCCCTACTAGCAGTGTACGAATCAATTCCAACCACTTTATCCGCAGCGCCTAATATCACCACATCTCTCGTAGTAGGAATCGCGGTAGTAACAACCCTCTCTATTGGCCTTGGTACCGTCACCGTTCTATCAGCCATATCAACAAGCGTAAGCTGCTTCTCCTTACCAAGAATGATCAATTTCGTCTGTCCTACGTCCAGCATGCTTATTTTGCCGTCATAGTTCGCATCTGCTAAAGTAGTCGCTGGTTTCTTACCGAAAATTACCAGTTTTATGTACGTTACGTCTCGCATATCAAGGACATCGTCTTCGTTTGCATTACCGTAAATCTTTGAATAACCGGCACTTGCAAGCACTGGAGATGTTAGCAGAATTGTGCATATTGCTATTCCTATCAATATTGCGTTTTTCTTTTTCATTTTTTCTTTTTTTCCCCTCCTAAATTTTTTTTACCCATACTCTCTCCTTCTATTATTTCCTTTTCTTTTCTCATCTTTCCTTATAACCTCCTCTGTGTTTTGCAATGAAGAGGGGGAAAAAATCCCCTCCAATAAACCTTTTTCAGTTTTTGTCTCATGCCATGCCCCATTTTCGCTTATCTTTTTCACTTTTTGTAGTGCCTCCTTTTACTCCCAGCGGTAAAGCTCTAATCCCCTGGCTTCTTGCACTTTGTTGTATAAATCGTCCACGCCATAAACTTCTTTAAACATCCTGTTTGCTTCCTTTTCCACATCGAGATCCTGGAACCTGTCCGGATGAAGAAGCTTAGCCATATAGTATGTCTCCACTGGCATTTGAATTAGATCCCAACAGACGTACGGCCCAAAGATTTGATAAACTTTCCCTTCCTTTACGGCTTTCGTTACCTCGAGACCGGGATGAACTTCCAGGAGTTTAGCGACCGCTTTACCACTACCGCCGAGGAATATTACATCAGGGTTCCAGGCAATTACTTGTTCTGGATTTATCTGTGCAGAGTACAGACCGTGCGATATCAAGTACTCTTTAGCCACATTCCTGCCCCCCGCCCATTCTACTGGGGCATAAATCCTTGTATCTTTTATTCCGTAGGCAACAAGAGCATAAACCTTCGGCTTTTCTTCCTCAGGGATTTCGTCTGTGATTTTTCTTATCCGATCCAGCTTACCTTCTACGTATGAGATTAACCACTCAGCCCTGTCTTCTTTTCCAAGCACTTTGCCTGCCAGCCTCAGTGATACATAAGTCTTGCTAAACTCTCTAATATCAGAGCGTACACCCGACAAAGAAACTACCGGGATGCCCGTCTGCTCCTGTATGGGGTCGGCTGCTGCATGAAAGACAAAAACAACGTCAGGCTTAAGGTTAACAATTGCTTCCACATTTGGCTCTCTATGGGAACCTACGGTTGGAAGATCCATAAGTTCAGGATGTGCTTGCACGCAGAAGTGCCGTCCACGCACACTGTGAATATCAATCCCAACTACTTTATCCGCAGCGCCTAATATCACTGTATCTCTCAGAGCAGGGGGGCCGAGAGGAACAACCCTCTCTATTGGCCTTGGTACCGTCACCGTTCTATCCGCTTGATCTTTGAGTGTGAGCTTCTTCTCCTTACCAAGAATGATCAACTTTGTCTGACCCACATCCAGCATGCTTATTTTGCCGTCATAGTTCGCATCTGCTAAAGTAGTCGCTGGTTTCTTACCGAAAATTACCAGTTTTATGTACGTTACGTCCCGCATATCAAGGACATCGTCTTCGTTTGCATTGCCGTAAATCTTTGAATAACCAGCACTTGCAAGCGCCGGTGATGTGAGCAGAATTGTGCATATTGCTATTCCTACTAATATTGCGGTTTTCGTTTTCATTTTTTTCTTTTTTTCACCTCCTTTTTGTTTGGGTATTCCTATAGCGCTCCTCCTCAGCGCTTCTTTCCTCCTCATCCTTTTAGAGAGGGAATAAAAAAATCCCCCTCAACAAATTTTTCATATTTTCGCAGTTCTCCTCTACCTCACTGTTCGTTCCTGTGCTTTCTACTGATGACATCTTAAAGATACACCCCTTTTATTCCCACCTGTAAAACTCACACCGCTCAGCCATCTCTGTATAAAGACCCTCAACGCCGTAGAATCTCTCGAGTATCTCGTTACCCTCTTTTTCTACATCCAGATATGCGAATTTATCGGGGTGAAAGAGCTTAGCCAGATAAAAAGTCTCAGCAAGGCCTGTTGCGGGATCCCAACCAGCACAAAACCCTTTTGTATAATAGACTCTTTTGTTCTTTACGGCATTTATCGACTGTAAATCGGGGTCTGCGAGTATCTCTTCTACAGAGTTTCCCCACACATGGGACTTGGAGGTTGGTACTCGATGGATCACGATTATATCAGGATTCAACGCGATAATCTGCTCTTTTGAGACATCCACCATTATGAAATCAGCCTCAGACCCTTCTGCTACATTTATACCCCCTGCCATATCTATGGGACCATAATAAAGCGGGGTTCTCGTGAGATACGGCTTCCAGCCTACCATGTACACGCGTGGTTTATCACTGTCAGGTATATCTGCTGTAACTTCTGTTATCTCCTCTAACTTCTCCCTGATGTATGAGATCAGATCCTCAGCCTCGTTTTGTCTCCCTACAATCCAGCCCACGAGCCTGTAAATCTCCAAGTTATCGAAATTTGCAAAGCTGCTCCCGCCCAGATTGCTCAAGCATACGGTGGAAATTCCGGTCTTGTCCCTGATCCTATCTGGGGTATCCAGATTCCTGGCGCAGTAAACAAAGATCACATCGGGCTTCAAGGAGACCATCATCTCCAGGTTTGGAACTTTCCATGTGCCTACTGTGGGGGGATCCTTAAGCCCGGGTGCTGCTATCTGAAGCGGAGTCCACCAGCTACCTGGATCCGGATTTGTCAGTTGCCCATATCCGTTCTTCCTGATGCCTTCGGTTATCCCTACGATTTTATCGTCGGCACCAAGTTGCACAAGCGTGGTGATGCCATCTAACAGATCAGCACAAATCACTCGTTCTACTGGCATATTAACCGTCACCGTTCTGTCAGCCTGATCCACAAGCGTAAGTTTCTTCTCCTTACCAAGAATGATCAACTTTGTCTGACCCACATCCAGCATGCTTATTTTGCCGTCATAGTTTGCATCTGCAAAATCCGTAGCTGGTTTCTTGCCAAATATTACCAGTTTTATGTACGTTACGTCCCGCATATCGAGGACATCGTCTTCGTTTGCATTGCCGTAAATCTTTGAATAACCAGCACTTGCAAGCACTGGAGAAGTCAGTAGCATTGTGCAAACTGCTATTCCTACCAACACTAACGTTTTCTTTTTCATTTTTTCTTTTTTTCACCTCCTAATTTTTCATTTTTTTTTCATTCCTGCCTATTCCCACCTGTAGAGATCAGAATTCTCAAGCAACCAGGTATATAGACTATCAGCTCTGTAGAATTTCTTGAGTATCCTGTTACCTTTTTCCTCCACATCCGAATCTTTAAACGCATCTGGATGGAAGAGCTTAGCCATATAAAAAGCTTCAGTAAGACCTGTTGCCGGGTCCCAACCTATAAAGTGGCCTTTTGTGTAATAGACCTTTTTGCTCTTTACCGCATTTATGGTCTGTAAGTCAGGGTCTGACAGTACATCCTCTATTGAAAGCCTATGCGGCGCTGACGGCCCGTGAATCAGGATAAAGTCTGGATTCCATGCGATGACCTGCTCTTTTGAGACAGTCACTGACGACTCACTACTTATTACATTTATACCACCGGCAAGCTCTACGGGGTAATAGGAACCTGGACTTTTTGTAATTGAACCCCAGAACGCAAGATGTACTCTTGGCTTTTCACTATCTGGTATTTGCGATGTGACTTCTCTTAATTCCGCAAATTTTTCTTCATTGAATTCAATTAGCTCTTCAGCCCTTTCCTCCTTCCCCAAAACCTTACCTGCGAGTCTATATGATTCGAAACAGCCACTTGCAAGATTTGGGTTTAGATATATGCCTACAACGGGAATACCTGTTTTCTCTTGGATTGGGTCGCACCACTCTAAGCGTCTACTATAACCAAAAATCACATCGGGTTTTAGTGATAATATTTGCTCTGCGTTGGGATCTCGGTGCGAACCTGTGTTAGGAAGTTCTAAAAGCTCGGGATATGCTTGTAACATTATCATTCTATTGGCATACTTACCAGAAGTCGTAGTGCTTGATACCCCTACAAGTCTATCGCATCCATCAAGCGCAAGAATTACTCTGGTAATCGATGGAAAGAGAGTAACCACTCGTTCTATCGGTCTTGGCACCGTCACCGTTCTATCCGACTGATCTACAAGCGTAAGCTTCTTCTCCTTACCAAGAATGATCAACTTTGTCTGACCCACATCCAGCATGCTTATTTTGCCGTCATAGTTCGCATCTGCAAAATCCGTAGCTGGTTTCTTGCCGAAGATTACCAGTTTTATGTACGTTACGTCCCGCATATCAAGGACATCGTCTTCGTTTGCATTACCGTAAATCTTTGAATAACCAGCACTTGCAAGCGCTGGAGAAGCCAGCAAAATTGCACATACTGCTATTCCTACCAATACTAACATTTTCGTTTTCATTTTTTTCTTTTTTCACCTCCTATTTTTCATACATATTTTCTATTTTCTACCACTCTCTTTCTTCCTTCAGGTTCAGGAGGAGGAAATAAAAAAAATCCCCTCCAACAAACTTTTTTCTTCTTCTACCTCACTACTCGTTCCTGTGCTACCTATCGCAGACATCTTCTATTCCCACCTGTGAAGGCGACGCCCCTCAGCCATGGCTGTATAAAGACCTTCAGCTCCGTAAAATCTCTCAAGTATCTCGTTACCCTCTTTTTCCATATCTAAATCTCTGAATTTGTCGGGATGGAATAGTTTAGCCATGTAAAAAGTCTCAACAACGCCTGTTGCTGGGTCCCAGCCAGCACTGTGACCAATTGTATGATAGACTTTACGATTCTTCACTGCATATAGGGTCTGGTAGTCTGGGTCGGATAATATACCTTCGACTTGGACTTTTGGATAGGGATTACCAGGCTTAGTCCACATTCTTTGAAGCATAATTATGTCAGGATTCCAAGCAATGATCTGCTCCTTTGAAATCTGTACTGAATATACGCCGGCACAATCTTTTGCTACATTTATGCCCCCAGCTAGTTCTATAGGGTCATAGCGAATCGGAGTAATGAAATTTCTGTACAGCTCCATATATACTCGTGGCTTCTCATCTTCGGGTATTTGTGATGTGACTTCCGTTACTTTATCGAGTTCTTCGCTTGCATATAAGATCAGCTCTTCAGCCCTTTTCTCCTTCCCTATAACCGTACCCACGAGTCTATATATTCTAAAATCAAGACTTCCTTGGGTCCAAAGGCAAACAACGGGGATACCTGTATTTTCTTGTAGCGCATCGGCATACGTTGACGAACCAAAAATCACATCAGGTTTTAGGGATGCTATTAGCTCTACATTTATCTCCCGCCAACCGACGGCAGGAAGTTCTGTAAGCTCGGGACGTACTACTGCGGGTAAACGTACATTCTCACACACAAGACGATCGGGGACTCCCACGATTTTATCCGCGGCACCAAGCTGTACAACTGTTCTGACACCATCTAGTGAGGGAGAAACTATTCGCTCTATTGGCCTGGGCACCGTCACTGTTCTATCAGCCATATCAACAAGCGTAAGCTTCTTCTCCTTACCAAGAATGATCAACTTTGTCTGACCCACATCCAGCATGCTTATTTTGCCATCGTAGTTTGCATCTGCAAAAGTCGTGGCTGGTTTCTTACCGAAGATTACAAGTTTTATGTACGTTACGTCCCGCATATCAAGGACATCGTCTTCGTTTGCATTACCGTAAATCTTTGAATAACCAGCACTTGCAAGCGCTGGGGATGTTAGCAGAATTGTGCATATTGCTATTCCTACTAATATTGTGGTTTTCGTTTTCATTTTTTTCTTTTTATCACCTCCTTTTTGTTTGGGTATTTGTATCGCGCCCCTCCTCGGCGCTTCTTTGTTCCACATCCTTTTTGGGGAGAAAATAAAAATTCTCCTCCAACAAGCTTTGCATATTTTTTTATCTTTGTCACACCTCTCGGCGTGTTCCTGTACGCTCTACTCCTGACTCTCTATAAAGTCTCGAAGCCATCCTGTTTCATCAGCATACCAGGTATAGAGTCCATCAGCTTTGAAAAATCTTTCCATTACCTCGTTCCCCTCTTTCTCTAGATTCAAGTCCTTGAATTTCTCTGGATGGAAGAGTTTAGCAAAATACATAGTCTCTGGAATATATCTTTGAATCGGATAGCCCCTAGCCGTGGCTCCACAATAATAGACACTGCCATTCTTTACAGCATTTACAGTCTGTAATAAGGGGTCTTCCAGTATATCCTCAATTGTGATCTGCGTGGCTGATGGAGGATTGCTCGTATGGCACTTTTGGAGGATTATATCAGGATTCCATGCGATGATCTGCTCTTTTGAAACGTCAAATTCGCAATAGGTATCAAAAAGTGGGCAGTCCTTTGCTACATTTATGCCTCCGGCTAGATCAATGGCATCGTAGTAACCGGTTTTTGTAAAGCCTCCCATTCGACCACCATCACGAGCCGCGAAATATACTCGCGGCTTTTTACTATTTGGTATCTCAGATGTAACGTCTGTCACCTCAGCGATTTTTTCTTTCATATATAAAATCAGCTCTTCCGCCTCTTTCTCTTTTCCTAATACTGTTCCTATTAGTTCGATTTGATTGTAAAAACCGGGACCCCCGAGGTAACCCTGGTAGCGCCCCGTTACAACCGGGACATCTGTCTTTTCTTGCAATGCATCCGCATTAGCGACTCTGCCAGCAATAATCACATCGGGCTTCAGAGATACTATTAATTCCGCATTCACAGCAGAGCCCCAACCCACGTTCGTGACTTTTTCCAATATTTCCCCATCACATGCAAACGCCAACTCGCCAATGCAAGGACCAATAGAAGGAACGCCAGGGGTCCTGCTAAATTCCGAGCCTACGAGTTGATCACATCCTTCAAGTGCAACAATTACTCGGGTACATGGCAGAGCGCAAGAAACGACTCGTTCTATTGGCCTTGGCACCGTCACCGTCCTATCACCTATATCTACAATCGTAAGCGTCTTCTCCTTACCCAGTATAATCAACTTTGTCTGTCCCACATCCAGCATGCTTATTTTGCCGTCATAGTTCGCATCTGCAAAAGTCGTAGCTGGTTTCTTGCCAAATATTACCAGTTTTATGTACGTTACATCACGCATATCGAGGATATCGTCTTCGTTTGCATTACCGTAAATTTTTGAATAACCAGCACTTGCAAGCGCTGGAGATGTCAGTAGCAGTACGCATGCTGCTATTCCTACTAATACTAACATTTTCATTTTCATTTTTTTCTTATCACCTCCTAAATTTTCATACACATTTTCTATTTTCTACCGCTTTCTTTCTTCTTTTAGGTTAAAAAATATCCCCCTCAAACAAACTTTTTCTGCCTCTCTATTCTCCAATGTCTCACTGCTCGGTCCTGTATTCTCTACTGAGAACATGTTGAGTCATTTCCCCCTATCTCCACCTGTAACGGTCGGACAAATCGAGCATCTTTGTGTAAAGACCATCAATGCCGTAAAATTTCTCGAGTATCTCATTCCCCTCTTCCTCTTCATTCAAATCTTCGAATTTATCTGGATGGAAGAGCTTAGCCATGTAAAAGCACTCAGTAAGACCAGTTGCGGGATCCCAGCCTATCGCGTAGCCCTTTGTATAATTGACATTACGGTTTTTTACAGCATTTACCGTCTGTAAGTCAGGGTCTACGAGTACATCGTCTATTGAAATCCTATGTGGCGGTGATACACCATGAATCAGAATTATGTCCGGATTCCATGCGATGATCTGCTCCTTTGAAACCATTACACTACCACTGCTAATTACGTACTCTTTTGCTACATTTATGCCTCCGGCTATATCTATTGGATCATAGCGGCCCCATGTTTTTGTAAT
>QMVO01000016.1 GCA_003661125.1 Methanosarcinales archaeon | reverse complement strand
TTTACATGCTTTATGGAGGTGGTTCGCATGCTGTCGACCTCGTTGTAGGCTATGGATTTGGCGCTTCCCTGATTTCGTTATTCGCCAGAATTGGCGGCGGGATCTACACAAAAGCCGCGGATGTTGGTGCCGACTTAGTGGGCAAAATAGAAGCAGGAATTCCGGAGGACGATCCGCGAAATGCAGGAGTAATTGCGGACAATGTTGGCGACAACGTTGGTGATTGTGCGGGTATGGGTGCCGACCTGTTTGAAACTTACGTGGTGACTGCGATTGCCGCGATGCTAATTGGTGGGTTGCTGATAAAAGAAAGTAGTATAGAAGTAGCAAAAGTATTTCCCGGCATTGCCACCAATTTAGCACTCATCGAGTACCCCCTGGTTTTAGGTGCGGTTGCAATCTTCGCTTCTATTATTGCCATCTTCGCAGTGAGAATGGGGAAGCGCGAGAACATCATGGAAACGTTATACAAGGGCGTGATTACCGCCGCAGTGCTCAGTATAATTCTGTTCTATTTGGTAACCACGGCATTAATCGGAGATGATTTAGCAGGTATTTCGATTTTCATCTCTGCGGTCGTTGGAATAATAATAATGGGACTCATGGTCATCGTTACCGAATATTTCACGCAGATGCACTCACCAGTGCGGTCAATTGCAGAGGCAAGTAAGACCGGTGCTGGCACTAATCTAATTACTGGTCTTGCCGTTGGGATGATGTCCACAGGCTTGCCGGTGATAATCATCTGCAGTGGGATTCTGGTTGCGTATTTTGTACCTTTCTTTGTTACATGTGCTATCGGTATAGAGGTAGCAAAACTTGCCGGACTGTACGGGATTTCAATTGCCGCAGTTGCTATGCTCTCGACCACTGGCATTATCGTTGCACTCGATTCTTACGGTCCGATTACAGATAACGCAGGAGGCATAGCGGAAATGGCTGATTTACCCCCCAATGTTAGAGATACTACTGATAAGCTCGATGCCGTTGGTAACACAACGAAAGCGGTGACAAAGGGATATGCAATCGCATCGGCGGCAATTGCCGCATTAGCCCTCTTCTCTGACTATTTACACAAAGTAGGGATAGCAGCGGAAGAATTCAGCCTTTTCAATCCGCTCGTGCTCGTGGGCTTGCTAATTGGAGGACTTTTGCCGTTCATTTTCAGCTCAGTTATGATGCGTGCAGTGGGTAAGGGTGCGTTCAAGGTAGTCGAAGAGGTGAGAAGGCAGTTCAAAGACATCCCGGGAATATGGGAAGGCACGACGAAGCCGGAATACGGCAAATGCGTCGGTATCGTGACATCCGCAGCATTAAGGGAAATGATAGTGCCGGGGATGATCGCAGTGGTGGTGCCAGTAGTTGTGGGTCTTTTACTTGGTGCGATTGCACTTGGTGGACTGCTAATCGGGGTAATTATTTCCGGGTTGATGCTCGCACTGATGATGGCAAACGGCGGCGCAGCCTGGGACAATGCGAAAAAGATGATAGAGGATGGTTTTCTGGGTGGTAAAGGAAGCGATGCACACAAAGCGGCAGTAGTAGGCGATACGGTGGGTGACCCTTTCAAAGATACCGCAGGTCCTGCGATTAATCCGCTGATTAAAGCGATGACCATGGTTGCAATTTTATTCTCTTCTTTATTCCTGGCGTACGGGTTATTGCCGGTGTGATGGTGAAGGGTATGAAAGCGAAGAAATGTGTAATTTGTAATGCTCGTAAGGGTAAGAGGTTTTGCGTGAAGGAGAATGAGTTCATCTGCTCTCGATGTTGTGGGTTAATCAGGGACCCGCAACTATGCCCTAACGATTGTCTATTTCTTAGTAGTTTGGCAGAGAAGAAAGAAGTGGGCGAATTGCCTTTATATAAAGTCTTGATGACAACGCCAAAGGGCAGTAGGAGTATTGTGATCGCAAGGGAGAAAGAGAATGGAAGGCTTCAATTTATCTCCGTTCTGGTAGATGAGTGGAAGATGGGATTAAAAGATTGCTTCGGAGAGCAGGATATATCAAAAAAGGATTTCAACAGGCTTATAGCACGGCAACCTCATTATGTAGATGCAGACATAAATAAGTGCAAAGAGATAATCAAGCGAGGGATACTCGTTGCAGAAACGCTGGGTTTGAAGATACCAAGGGAATTCAGGGAGTTGAAACACATCTTGGGCGACCTCGATAAAGTCGAGGTTACAGGGTCGCTGTACAAATGTTTTGAATGCGGAAAAGGGGATTTACCTGATGAGATAGTGGAACTGATTAAAGAAGTGACACTGCATGATGTAGCCGCTGGCGTTTGCGGCACTGAAGATGAAACGATGATATTTTTTGTATGCGATAAATGCAGAGGAGAAAAAGAGGAAGTGGAGAAAGGGGTAGAGGTGATAGAGGAAGAAGTGGAGTAAGAGCGAAATAGAGATTAAATCCAAAATACTTCCCCTTTTTATCACTTTCATTTAATCTTGTGAAATCTCGTGGTTCTTTTTGGGATTTGGTAATATTTGCCATTGGGATTTCTCTTAGATTTCTATTATTTCACCGGCTCCACACCTTACCGCTTTCTCCGGATACATCCTCATTATCTCTTCCTTGTGAACGGTGCAGTGACAGGGTGCTATCATTTTCAGTTCCTCTAACCTCTCCAGCTTACCGAACCCATGAAAACCCCCTATTGCACCGTATAGCTCGCCGAAAACCTTTCCAGCCTCCAAAATATTCTCCAATCCCGGATGTGCACATCCTGTTAAAACAACCACACTTCTTCCTCCCTTTGTTTCCAAAACCAATGACTGCTCCTTAATCCCTATCCCAAGCTCTCCAGTTGTATGAACCCCGGGAACAATATCCGCAGGTCCTGATACCTCAACTACTGCCTTAGCTTTTTTCTCTATCCCTCCCTTCGTCCCCCTCGTGAAGGAACTGGGTACATAAACTGCTACATCCGGGTGTAACACCGCATCAAGACCACCAATGTGGTCCCAGTGATCATGTGATAGCACAATAATTTCGATGTCTTCCCTTCTTATCCCTAACCGCTGCATGTTGTGCGACAAGATATCGCCTGATGCGCCGGTGTCAAACAGTATTTTTTTCTCTGCTTCGATCAGACAAGAAAATCCCCAGTCGCTCTCTAACCCTTCTTTCGCTTCGTTATCATATACTATTCTCAGTCTCATTTCGCTTCTTCTTTTATATCAGATAAGCTCTTAATTATTTTTAAAAGGTATTTACTCACTTACCTCTACCTAAGATTAAAAGGTGTATGATAAAAGAAATGGAAATGAACGTGAGGGAAAAGCTGGAGATGGTAATGCAGATGAAGAAGATAGCTTTAGCCAAACTCGTTATTCCTTTCTGCATTGCAGGCGCCGCAGTGCTATTTTTCGAGTTCTTCGTTGACCCTGAAATGTATCAAAATTATGCCGCAGTGCTCGGGAGTTATTCATTTCCGATTGGTGGTCCATTAGCTGCTATTCCGGCAGGTTTAACGCTTCCCCCTTTGGCTTTTATATCTTTTGTTGTGTTCACTGACGCCGTTCTCGCTTTGTTTTTAGTCTGGAACTTCGATTACGCAAAGAAAATACCGGGTTTAGGAAAACTTGTAGAAAGAGCGGAAGAAAGTGGCGAAAAAGCAATAAGGAAATACAAATGGGCGAAGAGATTTGGGTTTGTAGGAGTTGTCGTTTTAGTTATATTCCCATTCGCAGCAGGAAGTGCTGTGGGCTCCATAGTGGGTAGGCTAATAGGAATGCCGCCTTTAATGACCTGGCTTGCGGTGGTTATTGGCACTTTTATTCGGTCTACTCTTCTGATATATTTTGGTTTGCTTATTACTTTCCTTCTGAAACCCTTTTTTTAAAAAGTGTGACGATGCCAGGGTGGCAGAGTGGACAAATGCGGTGGCCTCGAGAGTCACTGTCCCTTGCGGGACGCTCAGGTTCGAATCCTGACCCTGGCGCTTTATAACATTTTTATGTTTGTAATGCTTTTTATACATGGGCAGTTTGGAGGCAAAGCAAAGAAAATGGGAGTAAAGTCTTCTGCTGAAATAACGCGGATATTAAAAGAGAAATGGGACAAAAGCAAAGATAAGGAAGATTGGAGGGTGCTAACTGGGAGGAATCCAAAAGGCAGGTATGATATGTTCATCTCCAGTCCTGAACGTATATGGCAGCTAAAAATGGAGCTGACTGGAAGCAATGAGGCGATAGGATTTGGTTTGGAAGTAGGAAAAATGGATGACGAGCTAAAAAAGCTTCTGAGGATAGGCGCTCCAGTTCCATTCGGATTAATTTCTCCCCAGAAAAAGCCTGATTTGGCGATTATAATGGCTGGTATCCAACAATACTCTTCCGATTCCACTTACACGCTGTGCAAGGAATATATCTCAGAAAAGCAAGCGAAGTTGGATGAGAAATTGGACCGAGAAATAGAGCGAATGAGCAGCGACCCAATTTCAAGAAGAAAGTATAAAGAGCAAAAAGAGAGGGAGACCAGATCGTACCTATAACTTTGTATGACCTTACACATAAATAAGAAAGGGATAAGGGTACTTGGGATTGCAGAAAGCTTCCGGAGAGACCATAAGAGCTCAGTGCTTGCTGGCGTGGTTATGCGTTCTGATTTCATAATAGACGGAGTAGCCTTTGATAAGATAACCGTAGGGGGGATGGACGCTACCGAGGGAGTTTTACACGTTTTTGATTTGCTGCAGCGTGCGGACATAAATATAATGATGTTAAATGGATGTATCATTAGCTGGTTTAACATTATAGATATAAAAGGGGTGTATGAACGATTAGGAATTCCGCTCATCTGTGTGACTTACGAAGAGTCTGAGGGTCTGGAAGAACATATAGCCAGGCATTTTGAAGCCGTTGAGCATGATTCACGGATAAAAGCCTACAAAAGGCTTGGAAATCGTGTTTCTATAAGATTACATAACGATTTTAACGTTTTAATACGGTCTTTGGGTATGGAAAAAAGCGAAGCTGCGGCGGTACTTAAAAAATTCACCTCTCATGGGAGAGTGCCAGAACCATTACGAGTTGCGAAAATAGCAGCAAGGGCAATCCTAAGAAGCAATTTAGAGGTTTTCTAGCGTTTTAGTCTTTCGACTATCTAAACCGCTATGCTGCCATACCCATTATAAAAGCACGTCCATCTCTAATTGCTCTGATAATTCTTTATACCTGTTCCGTATCGTAACTTCGGTCACACCCGTAACGTCAGATACTTCCTTCTGTGTACGATGCTCACCGCTCAAAATCGCAGCAATGTAAATAGCCGCTGCTGCTATCCCTATCGGTCCTCGCCCATTAGTCAGTTCCGCCTCCGTCGCCTTGTTTATTATCTCTATTGCCTTTGCCCTTATATCACTGCCCAAACCAAGTAGGGAGCAGAAACGAGGCACGAAGTCAACAGGTGAAGTAGGCGAAATTTTCAAGTTGAGCTCACGTAAAAGAAAGCGATATGCCCTGCTTATTTCCTTTTGCCCTACTCTTGATATTTCTCTCACCTCTTCCAGTGTTCGCGGCACACCATACTGTCTGCAAGTAATGTACAAGAGAGCAGACGTAATACCTTCTATACTTCTGCCGCGGATCAAACGTTTCTTCATCGCTTTCCGGTATAACATAGACGCCGCTTCCCTGATATTTACCGGCAGTCGAAGTGCGCATGCCATCCGATCTATTTCAGAGAGTGCAAAAATAAAGCTTCTTTCGGTTGTATTTGCAATATGTGTCCGCTGTTGCCATTTCTTTAATCGCTGACCCTGACCCTGTGGACCCCATGTGACAACCGTACTCAGCCCTTTATCGTGTATTCGATATGTCATTGGTGCTCCGACCCTTGCCCTCCTGGACATCTGATCTGAATCGAAGGCACGCCACTCAGGACCAAGGTCAACGATATTTTCTGATATTACCAGCCCACAATCCGCACAAAAGATCTCCGCTTTACCGTAATCTCTTACCAAACTCTTAGAACCACACTCAGGGCATTCTTTTATCTCCTCTTTACCAGCAGCCTTGTCTTCCTCTTTTTTCTTATCCCCCTTCTCTTCTTTATCCCTTTTCAGGGCTACCATTTTATGCTTATTTTGTAGAGATTGGGTATTTATAAATAAAATGAAACTACCCTCTTTGGGCGTTGCTTTACAAAAGGAGTGGAGTCAGCACCATTGAATAAAGAGTTCTTTCCACTGTTTTCCAGGATCGTCTCACGTAGGATGGAATATTTTCCTTATCTCTCAGTAACCTCTTCAAGAATTGAACGGTTTTCGGGTCGGCGGGATAACCACTTCCGATTTCTGTCCCTATCTCCAACTCTAACTGCCTTATTGACCTATCTCGATGCACTTTTGCCACTATTGATGCGGCACTGACCACAGGATAACGTTCATCGGCTTTAGACTCCGAAATTATTTCGATTTCTCTTTCTTCCCCTTCCCTTTTGAAGCTCGATTTAAGATTCGCCGCGAATCTATCCGGATTGACATCAGCCGCATCAACAAAAGCCCTATCTGGCTGAAAATGCATAATCACTGCTGAGAAAAGTTCCACCATGATCTCATTTAAAGTATGCGTTCTTCTCCCCGCATCTATCTCGCTGGCGGTGAGCTCCAGGACTTGAACTTCAGTCGCTTCTTCTATAAGTTTCGCCAGATGTTCCCGCTTCTTTGGACTCAACCGCTTCGAATCTTTCACACCCAGCTCTCCCAACCCTTCAAAATTCAAAACCCCTGCGACAAATAATGACCCTATTACCGGACCCTTACCAGCTTCGTCAATTCCTATTTCCCTCAGTTTCATTTTTTTATCCAGCGGTAAACCGCTTATCTGTTTTCCTGCAAATCATTATATGCAGAAGTGGCAGCGATAGCGCCCTCTGCACACGCTACCACTATCTGTCTTACGCCACCTGTTACGTCTCCGGCGGCATAAACCCTCTCGAGATTCGTCCTCTGGCTTTTATCCGTGATTATGTAGCCGTTGTCATTCGTCTTAATTCCCATTTGTACTGCCAATTCATTAACCGGCTCTTCACCAATGGATATAAACACTCCCTCTGCTGAAAGCTCATCCTCAATTCCCCTATCCTTATCAAATCTGACAATGCTTCCCACCACATTATCCCCTCGTATCTCTTTCACCACAGAATTCCACAAGATACGTACACCCGCCTTTTCCAGATTTTTCTGTAAATACGGTTCTGCCCGTAGCTTTCCCCTTCTATGAACCAGCGTTACTTTACAGCCAATATTATTCAGAAACAAAGCTTCTCTAACGGCTGAGTCCCCTCCCCCGACGACTATTACCGATTTATCTCTGAAGAAGAAGCCATCACAGGTAGCACAATAAGATATGCCCTTTCCGAGGAATTCATCCTCTCCCTTTACGTCTAACCTCCTGTGTTTGGTTCCTGAGCATATTACTGCCGCGCGTGTAACATAAGAGCCTTTTTCCGTGAAAACCACCATATTCTTCTCTTTTCCTTTTCCACTCCACGCTATTTTTTCCACCTTTTCCAGCTCTTTTATCTCTACATATTCTAACGCTTGCTCTTTCATCTTCTCTGCCAATTCCATTCCTCTTATCCTTTTGAATCCCGGATAGTTCTCTATCTCAGGTGCCTCATTCGATAATCCACCACATATCCCCTTTTCGAGCACTAAAGTTTCCAATCCGCTCCTCACGCCGTACATTCCTGCGGTCAGCCCTGCCGGACCCGCACCAACAACAATTAAATCGTATTCTTTAACTTTCTCCATTGTTTGTTTTGCATTTTATAATCCAATTCAAATACAGATAAATCTTCATGGGATGAGAAGAAAAAGTGACGAATAATTTTATAATTATAACCCTATAATTAGGACAGGATGGGCCCGTGGTCTAGTTGGAATGACGTCGCCTTGACGAGGCGGAGGTCATGCGTTCGAATCGCATCGGGCCCATTACATTGCACATGCTTACTCGCATTCTATATCCACCACTTTTGCCTGTGCTTCTCCTTTTATTTGTGCTATAAGCGTCATTAATTCCTCCATCTTCTTCGCACTACCCTCAGCGCATATAATGGCAGAACCCTCGCCTTTAGCCACACCTCCTGCACCTATGGGAAAGGCATCCTCAGCCCCTAATATCCTCAGCGCCTCTATCTCAGTAATTACCTTTCCATGTACTGGCATCAACCCCACGGGCTTACCCACCGACTTGAAGAATCTCTCTTTTCCTACTCGTTTTGCAGCCTCTATAATAGAAAAAGGTATTGTTTTTTCAATGCCCACGGGTATTATGAAATTCACGCCTCTAGCCATCACCGTTCCAAGCGCGGAACCTATCGTGCCGCCGGTGGGATGTGCCAAGAATATGCCTGCATTTCCCGCGGCATCCAACGCATTTGCTCCTTTTATGAACACATCTTCCGCAGATAGTTCCTCTATTGCTTTTTCTATGCTTTCATCGCTTATCTCGCCACTTTTTATTATCACTTCCTTTTCCCGCTCTTCTTTCCCGACAACACACGTGCCTTTGACTGTTATGACTCCTGCTGCGTATCTTCTCCTATCAATCTTTTTTTCTCTCTTTGCTCCAATTAACACATTCAAAATCTCCTCGGCTACATAAGCGTTTGTGGTTCCCAGTCCTATTATGATGGTTCCATGTCTCAACGCTCGCTGCACTTCCTCCAGATTCGTTACGCCTTTTGCTATCAGCCTCTTCGATTCCGAAGGCGTAAGCGCTATCAATATTTTTTTCTTTTCGGTTACCATATCTATATCTTCTCCTCTTATTTAATAAAATATTGTAGCAAGCGTCGAGAGAGAATTTGTTGGAAAAATGCACTTAAAAGAAGCAGGAATAGACGAAGGCATATCAGAAGTAATAGTTACCACGAAGTCAGCTTCTGGAGAGCCCAATGCAGCACCCATTGGAATAATAGCTGTAACTAACAAAGACGAGAACAACTATTTTGTGAGGCTATACAAAACTTCAAAAACGTTTTCTAACGTGCAGGAAACGCACAAATTAGCGGCGAACGTAACAAATGATCCAGTATTATTTGTAGAAGCCGCATTTGAACCACTGTCGGAATCCCAGTTTTCGCTCTTCTACGACTTCCCCGTGCTAAAAGAAGCGAATTCGTGGATACTGTTCGACTGTGTGTTTAGCAAGAAAACCAATGGATCTGAAAATTTCCTTTTTCAGCTGACGCCTCTCGCAGTAAAAATAAATCGAAAAGAAGTGAAAGCGATAAACCGTGGGCTTAATGCCGTGATAGAAGCCGCTATCCTCGCAACGAGATATACCTTAATAGCGGATAATCATGAAAAGGACGAGATGAAAAAAATGATGGAACTTTATGCCGATATTGTGGAAAAGTGCGGTGGACGGAGGGAAAAAGAGGCGTTGAAAATTCTGCTTGAAACGCTGAGAAAGAGCAACTAAGAGCATAGCAAAAATCTCGTTACGACTTGCTTAGCATCGTGATTAACGCAAAAAACTCCTCCGCCGCTTTATTCAACGCCCCATCATGATTTTTTATTATTTTCACCGATGCACCAGTAAGGCATGCATAAGCCATAGACATCGCACGGTTCATGAACTGATGCTCTTCTATGCTGGTTTTATCCTCTACGTCTCTCTCCCTTGTCTTATCCTTACTCCTTCGCTTAAATATCTCATCAGGATTTGCCTCTATCAAAACAAACTGGTCAGGCTTTAGTTCTCGTAGCACGTATTCCGGCAATCCAGGGAGATACCCCGAAGGCGTCTTTATCGTACAGTGCGTGTCTATTATGAGATTCACACTTTCTCTCCTTTTCGCGATTTTGTCACAAGCAATCATCTGTATCTCCCGCTGTTTTTCCCCTGGCAACTTTCGCAACTCGTCTCGTCTCTCTACAAGCCCCCTCTCCCTCGCTACCTCAAACATTATATCGCCATAGTTTTTTGGTATAAAATCGATGCTACCCCCTTTCTCTTCCTTTCTCAACTGCAAACCCTTCTTTATCACCGTTGACGAACCCGCACCAGGCATACCGGTAACGATTATCAGGGTCATTTAGCTCCTCCCTTTTCTAAGCAATCAATTATATAAAGATGACTAAAAATCTATAAATATATTATAATACTGGAGAGACCCACAACCAATATCCCAAGAACGTTCTAAAAAGAAAAAGTGTTATTTATGAGAGCATTAGCACTGTTATCCGGCGGTCTGGATTCTATTCTGGCAACCAAGCTTATCTTAGACCAGGGTATAGAAGTCGTGGCAGTGAATTTCATCCTGCCATTCGGAGTGGAAAAAGAGGATTATGCTGGTGAGGTAGCAAGGAGGTTTGGGATACCGCTTATAAGGGTAAAAGCTGGTGACGAATACCTTGACATGGTGAGAAACCCGGAGCATGGCTATGGTTCAGGAATAAACCCCTGTATAGATTGTCGTATTTATATGCTGCGAGAAGCGAAAAGGATTGCGAAAGCCCTCGGTGCAAATTTCATCTTCACTGGCGATGTTCTTGGTGAAAGACCAATGAGTCAGCATCGGAAAGCATTGGAACTCGAAGAAAAAGAAGCAGGGTTAGAAAAAATGGTCTTGAGACCGCTATCTGCAAAACTACTCGCTGAAACAATTCCGGAGCGTGAAGGCTGGGTGGACAGGAACAAGCTTTTCGCAATAAAGGGAAAAAGCAGAAAGCCTCAGATTGCGCTTGCAAGAAAGTTTGGCTTGCAAGATGACTATCCATCACCATCTGGCGGCTGTCTCTTAACCAACAAGGAATTTGCATCTAAGCTGAGGGATTTGTTCGAGCATAAGGAAAAAGTGTCAATGAGAGATGTGAAGTTACTGAAAATAGGCAGGCATTTCCGGTTCGCTGCGTCAAAAATAGTAGTAGGAAGAAATGAAGCGGAGAATAAGCTACTTTTGGATTTGAAGAATCCTGAAGACTATGTTTTCGAGGTACCAGGTTATGGAAGTCCGATAACGATTTTGGAAGGTACGAAGAGCAAAGAAGCGATTGAACTCGCTGCAAAGCTGACTGCAAGATATTCAGACGCTGGTGCGAGTGCCGAAGAAAAGGGGGTGTTGGTGGAAGTTAAGTATGAAGATAAGGGACAAAAAGAAGCTCAGGTTACGTCAATAGTTGTTTCGCCTTCAGATGAAAATGAAGTTGTTCGGTTGAGGATATAAGGGACCAGACCATTTGGACAACTCTCTAACCAGAATATTTTATCCTCTTCAATTTAGCAATTAACTGCTCAATGTTTACCGCGGCGATTTCTACAGGTTCTCGCTTCATCTCATTCCCATAGAAGTTCCGATGCAAGCTATTTGCCACATGGAAAAATGTGGTGAGGTCTTTATCACCACTCTCTATTGCAAGCACATTCACGAAAGACCATAAACTACCATGTTCCTCCAACTTTAAACCTCTCTTTGCTGCAACACTCTTCACCGCAAGCGCACTTGCACCCCATAATTTTTCTGAGGCTTGAACAAGGTCTCCTTCAGTCAAAAATTTTCTCGCCTCTTTGAGATATTTCTCGCTCAGGGCTCGATAATGCTCTGGCAAGCTTATTGAAGCAACTGCTATGCCTCAATATTAAGTTTTGATTGCTTGTATAAAAAGCCAATGAGCGTAGAGTACGAAAATTATTTCGGCAAACCATAGATAGCAAAATCTCAACTTTTTGGGCTTTCCAATAGTCGCCCCAAAAATACCCCGAGGTCAACTATCTCAAAATTATATTCTCGTTCATATTCACTTTGTTCTTCTCTTTCTTTCCCCTCTCTCTCACTCTCATGCTTCAAACAACTCAAATGTGACAAGCATTTCGGACAGGTGGTTATCAACACATCCACCCTCTTCTCTTTCGCTTCGCGCAGCCTGAAAGCTCTCAGTGCTTTGCTCATGTCATTGCAGTTCATCATCCCGCTGACACCACAGCAAAGAGCATTGTCCTTAGAATGCGTCAGTTCTACATACTTCACCCCTGACCTCTTTATCGCATTCCTCGGCGCCTCGTATATCTGGAAACGTTTCATCGCACAAGGGTCATGGTATGTTACTGTTATAGCTCGATTACGCGCTTTTTCTGTATCTGAGAATTCCATTCGCTCGCTCAACAATTGAGAAATATGTATAACCTCCACACCGGCGGCTTTCAGCCCGTAATATTTCTTAAATGTGAGGAACCCTTCAGCACAGCTCACAACGAGCTTTTTTATGCCCAGCTCTTTTATTTTTTCCGTATTGTAGGCGGCAAGCTGCTCGAAAACCTTATAATTGCCCTGATAAAGCACGTCATGACCACAACACTTCAGACTTACAATTCTTGGCTTTATCCCTATTTCATTCAGCAGCTTTATTGCGTAGTCGCCTATCTCATGATAGTTCACGCCTACGTCCATGAACAGGTCGAAATAATCCAAACAGCCGGGAAAATAGCCATATTCGCTCTCTTCGTCCATTTCCCCTTTGAAATCCGTAGGCACGCCTTTATCAAAGTAGGTCATGAAAGTGGCTATTTCCGAGAAGATTCTATGCGCTAAAATATCTTCCTTTGCTTCTGCTCCCGCCCCCTCTTCTCCTTCTGTCCTCAAATTTAGTATAAGAGCAGGGAAATCTACTTCTTGGGGACATATAATATAGCAATTCTCACAAATCAAACAGTTCCATTGAGATTGCTCACCGATATTAAAACTCGCATGTTCAGAATCAGAGGAGGCAAAAAAATTATATACAAAGCTACGGGGTGAAAACTTCGATACCCTTCGCATTGGACATACCCCGGTGCATTCTCCGCATTGGTAACAAAGTCTTGATATCTCTTCGTTCATAATCTTTTGCTCAAAAAATAATGTGATATTTTAAAGATATAAGAAAGACATAAAAAACAACTAAATGACACGTACGTTGCAGAAGAGGTATGTGGTGGTAACCGGCGATCTGAAGTCTTCGAGAAAGTTGAAGGACAGAGTAGGAGTTCAGGAAGAGTTAAAAAGTGCTTTAAGAATAGTCAACAGGAGATTTGATGACGCGATACCCGCAAAATTTATGGTTATAGGCGGGGACAGTTTTCAAGGGATGCTTTCCTCACCGAAATATCTGTTTGATATTTATTTTGCGTTTTTTGAAAACATCAGTCATCAGTTCTATCTGGGAATTGGCGTTGGTAATATATCTACAAGATTAAGCGAAAATGTTGGTGAGATAGATGGCGAAGCATTCCATAAAGCATCTGAAGCGTTAGAAAGTGCAAAGAAAGAAAATATGTGGATTACATTCAAAAGCGAGTGGGAAATTGATGACATTGTTACGTGTTTATTGAATTTCATGGCAGATGTGATGTGGAACTGGACTAAAAGGCAGAGAGAAATTGTGACATATTACAGAAAAGTAAAAAACGAGAAGGGTAGTATCACATTGGAAGAAGTAGCGAGGAGTATAGGCATAAAAAAACAAACCCTTTCCAAGATATTAAAAAGGAGTAAATATAAATTGCTGAGAGAAGCGGAGGATACTTTCGCAGATTTTATCACCCGTAACTGGCTGACAGAACAGAATAAGCCAAAAATGGCTGTCGAGGGATGGTGAAATGAATTAAAATGAATTA
>QMVO01000015.1 GCA_003661125.1 Methanosarcinales archaeon | reverse complement strand
TTGTAGCTAAATTCATCTGCGATTATAAGGTCAACGACTTTTTTGTTTCCCTCGGAGACTTTCACTGCTTTAAGAGGTAGGATTCGAAGTACTTTCCCGATTATGTTTACCATTACTTATTTTTATTTTATATAACACCTTTTTATAATATAATATCAGTTTTTAAGCGGGGTAGGGTAGTTAGGAGATCCCGTCGGGCTCATAACCCGGAGATCGGTGGTTCGAATCCATCCCCCGCTATTGGAAAATGATAGTTAACGCGGATTTACATATCCATTCGCATTATTCTGCTGCTACTTCCCCGCGTATGGATTTGCCCATGCTGGCGAAAGAAGCTGCGAGGAAAGGGATACAGCTACTTGGCACCGGTGATTGTTTACATCCCAAATGGTTGAGTGGGATAAGGGAGCTGGAGGAAAGGAAAGGCATTTTTTATTTTAAAAGCGAAGATGTGAGCAAAAATATAAATACTAATTTTGTGCTCACGGTAGAGGTGGAAGATGCGCGAAGAGTGCATCACCTGCTCATATTGCCCTCTATCGCGAAGGCAGAGGAATTATACGAGTCGTTTAGAAGGTATTCGCCGGATATTGATTCAGATGGCAGACCCTCGCTGAGGCTGAGTGGCGAGGAAATAGCAGAGCATGCGAAAGATGCAGAAGTCCTTATAGGACCCTGTCATGCGTTCACACCCTGGACTGCTTTATATGCCTATCATGATTCGCTACATGAGTGCTACGGCGATATGGCGGGATATGTCTCTTTTGTGGAGCTGGGATTGAGTGCGGATTCTTCATATGCGGATAGAATAAAAGAGTTGAGAGAGCTAACATTTTTGACTAACTCGGACGCGCATTCACCTTACCCTATTCGACTGGCGAGAGAGTTTAACAGGTTTCAAGTGGAAAATATGAGTTTTGAAGAGTTAAAAGCAGCGATAGAGCGGAAAAAAGGCAGGAAGCCGGTGCTTAACGTGGGTGTACCACCAAAGGAAGGGAAGTATAACGAAAGTGCGTGTATCAGGTGCTATCGGCATTATTCACACAGGGATGCGATTATAGTGAAATGGAGATGTGAATGCGGCGGTATGATAAAGAAAGGTGTGAAGGATAGAGTAAATGAGCTTGCAGATTGTGAAGCACCCCCTCCGGAGCATAGACCTCCCTATTTGCACTTGATACCGTTGGCTGAGATAATAGGATTGGCTGTGCATAAGTCTGTGGGTTCCAAAGCGGTAAATGAGATATGGGAATCGCTATTAGCTGAATTTGGCACCGAAGTAAACGTGCTGGTGGATGCTCCGATGGACGATTTCCATGCAGTGGATGATCGTGTCATAGAGGCGATAAAAGCGTTTAGAGAAGGAGAAATATCAGTGAAGCCGGGTGGTGGTGGAAAATATGGCGTTATAGAGTTAAATCCCGGAGAAAGTGAAGAAGTTGCGAAAGAAAAAGAGTTAGAGGAAAGAGAGCAAAAGGAGCAGCTTTCTTTGCTCGATTTTTGATTATTTTCTCCTCTAATCTAAAGTTTCTACATGCCTTGCGCTCCTTGATTTATTTTTTCCGAGCAAATAAAAAATTAATTTCCCTCAGCCCCTCTATTTCCGATAGAAAATCATCAGCTCGCTCGCTCAATCTCAACGCCTGTTCGCTCATCTTTCGGAGCGTGTTGATGGAACTATCTATCAGGAGCCTTAGGATCTGATAGTTCTCCTCCCAGGATAATAATCTCTTCAGCTTTTCCCTCTTTATTTCGTGATACCATTCATCGTGTCTCCATACGAGAATCGCACCCAGGATACTCACCGCCTCCTCTACTTTCAGGTCTTCCAATCGTGAGAGCTTGAATGGGAGCTCCGTAAGGATGAAACCCAATGGATTACTGACTGCGGGTAATTCATCCAGCGATAAACGAACGTGCTTCATAATAGCCGGCAAAGCAACGAAGAGTTCCGATGTCCTCACGTGTCCGCCGAAGTACGCGATAAGCGCTCCCTTAGGTGTCATCATGTATATCTCAGCGCCCCTCTTTCCTTCCCCGACCTTCTGGATTATATATGCTGCTTCGAGCTCGGGAAGCTTCCTCAGAATTGTTGGATACGGGATGGCAGTGCCCTTCGATATGGCATACTTGCTGGATGGTCCTTTTTTTATGAGAAATTCAAGCACTGCTCCGATGTATTCGTATTTTGACATCTTCGTTCATTACAAGGTCGGCCATGCATGATCGCCCTCAAAAAGCTCCTCGCGAATTTCTTCTTTTTCTTCCTCCGTGTAATCGTCATTGTGTCGAACTTCATTATACCGGAGCATCTTCTCCCTCAGTTCAGGTTTCAGCCGTTTCATTTCTTCTTTAAGCTTTTTGTACTCTTCACGCTCTACCAGTTTGTGCTTACGCAGAAACTTATAGAACTCCAACAACGCATTATATACACCGTCAAATATCTCGTCGTCAATGTCCCCTGTCTTGAATATGAATCTGTGCATAATACGTCTAAAGTTATCTGTTATTACCCCTATATCGTCATACAGGAAGTAGCCATCATCATAAGCATCAAAAACAAGATCGAAGATGTACCACAGACTGAACAGGGTATCATACCTCTCTCCTGCACTGTACTTTGGATTATGCATTAGATATCTCCTAAAAGCGTCCATTCTTGATTGATTGTAATCAACCACAACCTTTTCGTATTCGTCCCATTCATCATCCTCTTCCAATTCATCGAGTCTATCATAATCCACTTCGCGTAATAAATAATCATCCCAATCATGCATCTTTTTGCTCTTTAGCAGCGTTTTACAGATTTCGTAATTCTTCTTCGCAATGTTATCCCTTCTATCTAGTTTAACTGCTCTCTTCAACGCTTTCTCTGCTTCCTCTAAGTTCCCCCGAATCATCTCCAGCCAGCCCATATTCGAGTAGAATTTACAGTTTGGGTTCGATTCGATGGCTCTCCGTTGATACTCTATTGCTTTTTCCACATCGTTCAGTGAGGCGTAGCAATGAGCAATGCGATCATAAACCCAGGGTTTCTTCTCATCTTTCTCAATTACCAGCAGTTGGTTGTAGTATTCCAGTGCGAGTTCAAAACGGAGGTAATACTCCAGGAACTCGCAAGTTTTGTAATACGCATCTATCAAATCACTGCTTGAAAAATGCTCCCCCAGTGATTGCAGACCTCTGTCTATGTATCCCTTACCCGCATCGTCATTTCCGTTCTTTATACTTTCTGATGCCAGATCAAACAATGCGGGGAAATATTCCGGGCACTCCTCGACGATTTCCTCTAACCATTCGATTTTCTCTTCTCCCTCTATCGGTCCTCTTAGCAGCGGCATTTGGTTTGTTGTAACCATATCTAAATAAGCAAACTCCGCCGCCATCCATGCATCGGTATCCTCAATTTTTCGCTTCCTTCTCTTTCGCTTCTTTTTTGGTTCTGGCATCTTCATCGCTTTCCTGTGCAATTCCTTAATATTAATTAACCCGTTAGTACTTTTATTTTAACCTTTTCTTAGAGCTTTCGCATGCTCTCAATCAACGATTTCCCCCGTGCTGAGAGCCGATAATAGGTCCCTTTCTCACGCTCTATCTTCTCTACAACCCCTTGTGTGAGAAGAGAAGTAGACTCATTGAACCTGCTTCCCATCCCTCTCAATCCACCAAGGATATTTGTGGGGTCTATTCCGGTATTCCGCGAAATCTCCGCGGGATACGAAGCCTTGGGATAGATTTTATACAAGTACATTACGATTTCAGTCCTTACCCGGCTTCTTCTGAGAGAACGCAGAACCTCTTCAAATATCACCTCATCACTCATTCCCTTCTCTTCCTTGACAGTTTTTCGAGCACGTCAAATAGGTTATTTATCGTGAAAGGTTTCCACAGGTATTCCTCTGCTCCCGCATCCAGCGCTGCATCCCTATACTCAGGCGTGCCCAACGCAGTGATTGCAACAATCAAAGCGTTTGGGTCATATTTCTTTATCTCCCTTATCGCTTGAATCCCATCCATCACCTCCATCACCAGATCCATGGTGACGATGTCCGGCTTCAATTCCTTATATTTCTCCACTGCTTCCTTTCCATTAACTGCGAAGTCAACCACTTCATAGCTTCCCCCTTCCTGCTCCAGCATCTCCCTTAGCATATCACGCATGTATGTCGCATCTTCCACAATCAATATTCTCTTCCTCTCTCCCATATTACACCCTCTTTTTTATTGCTTATAATGTATAATGTTTCTTTGGTAAAGCTTTCTTTTAGCGAAGCTGCAAAGCATTTTGGTCAAACTTTTTCTAAATAACGGGGCTCCGCCCCGTTGACCCGCAAGCCCTGTAAGGGCTTAGTTTGTGATAAACCTTTTCTTAAATTAAAAGGTTTAAAGAAAGGTTTTTTTATTGTCTTTTTGGCAAGGTAAAGAAGAATTTTGAACCTTTTCCGGGTTCGCTTGTCGCCCATACTTTCCCACCATGTAATTTTACATACTCCTTGACTATGGATAACCCCAGCCCAAGCGCCCCAGACTTCCTCGTTAAAGAGGTATCAACCATGTAAAATCGCTCAAAAATCTTTGACAGATGCTCCTCTGGAATGCCAATCCCTGTATCTGCAACACACACACGTATATCCTCCCCCCTGTCCTCCACCTTAATATCTATTCTCCCCTTCTCCGGGGTATATTTGATTGCATTGGAGATCAAGTTAATGAAAATGGCGATTATTTTCTGCTTATCAGCTTGGATTTCTATCTCTGGGATGGAGGTAGAGATTTTTTGCCTCTTCTCTTTTGCTTCTGGTTCAAGACTCTTAATCACCTCCTCCACGACTTCAGGAATATGCACCCCTTCCAAACTCAGCTCTATTTTCTTACCGTCAATGCGTGCAAGTTCTAACATCCGATTAATTAGCTTCTCAAGTTGCCTTGCCGATTGCTCTATCGTATATAGATACCTCCTCTCCTTATCCGGGAGCTTATAGCGCTCCAACATACTTGCATACCCCACAATAGGAGCAAGAGGGGACCGCAGCTCATGATAAGCCACGTTAAGAAAATCACGTTTCATCTTGTCCAGCTCCGCGAGTTTTTCGCAGGTCTCCCGCAGCTCTTCCTCCTTTCTTTTCAGCTCTGTAATGTCAAGCAAGCTCGCGACGCAACTACTTGCCCCCGGGACCGGCTCTATCCAGGCATTTACATGCTTTATTTCTCCATTGCGACTAACAAACTTGAATTCACAGCATGCCGGTGCTTCTCCTTTTCTTCTTTCCTCGCAATAATTCTGAACCCTATCCATGTCTTCATCAGCGATGAAATCAATCCACTTCTTACCCTTTATTTCTTCCCTTGAATATCCGCTCAGGGTTTCAAATTCTTTGTTTGCCAAAGATACTACTTCGCCATGTTCAATTACACACAGAGCGGTGAGTGCGTACTCGAAGATTACCCGGTACCGCTCCTCAGCATCCCTTAACTCATCTTGCGCTCTTACACACCGCTCTCTCACAAGCCCGATTGCATACGCCACCACTATAAGCATACCCGCTCTCTCTGATGTTTCTATAAGAATTTCCACGGGAGGGTGATAAATAAAGAAAAGAGTTGTGAAAATGTGAATTGCACCGAGGATAAAAGCGAGATAAACCGCTTTCTTCTTATACCACACCCCTGCTAAAATGATAGGGATATAGAAAAGATGAGTATATACCCCGGTTTCGCCCGTAGAAGCGAAATAAACAGTCATGATAACACATGTGGATACCGAAAGAAGCAAGATAAGAAATTTATAACTCTTTTTTATTCTCTTTTCTTCGCTCATTTCCCTTCTATTGTTTAATAGAGATACTTTATTTTTATAAATCTTTCAGGCGTATCTTTGTTTCCATCATAAAATTTTCTCTTCGTTTCTCCAGTTCCAGCTCCCTTGCATTTCTGTGATCTAACGTTACACGGCTGAGCGTTACTACACCATCTACCAAAAAATAAGCTTCTAGGAAAGTGCGTGCTCGGGTGTAAGTCTGTTCATAATAGGCTGGCTCCTTTTTGCGTACATGTATTCTATGTCCCGGAAACCTACGGACTGGCCGGCAACGAACCGGATTTATCGCGGTATTGCCGTTAGCGTGCTTGTCCTAAACATTTATATCATGATTTATTATGGAATGAGATGGTTTGGATTACTGCGTGTAGAAATTTCTGTGCTGCGGGATTTCATTTTCAGAGATGTAAGATATGTCCTCTTCGTGGTGTATTATTGCGTGACAATAGCCTCGGCTCGAAATCTAAGAGGGATGCGCGAGAAGTACGGACTGCTAATCAAAGAAAGACCGAGGAAGCCTGCGAAGAGCATAAAAGAAGCTATATTCAGGGTGATGACGCATGAACGAACATTAGTGGTAGTAATAGCAGCGGCGATTCTATGGTGAATAGCTATAAGTTCTGACAGCATTATAACTTTCTAGGAAAGTATAGTCTCAGGTATTTCGCTTATCGTATGGGGATGGTCCATCTTCGGATACCTCGGGGCATTGAGCGTGAAAGTGAAGCACAAGCCCGATTTGACCCTGGTTATCCAGCATGTAGCACTTGGTCTATGTAGTCTTTAAGGACGTAAGATATGTCATGTTAGTGCTGTTTTATTGCACGACAATACTATTAACGAAGCATTTGGTAAAGGCATACGAGGATTATACCGTACAAAGTTCAAACTTTGCCACTATTTCCAGTAAACGGAGGGCATTATAGGATAAAGGAAGATTCACTGCCTTTCCGAATCATCACCAGTGCATCTTCATCGCCATAATACTTAGGGATTATCGTTCGGAGAGAGAAGCCCAAATGCTTATAAAACTCCTTTGCTACTTCGTTGCTCTCTCGTACTTCCACACTCGCATTACCTTTCGTTCTTTTCAAGACTTCTCTCACAAGCTCTGTTCCTATCCCTCTTCTCCTATTTGCAGGATGCACTGCAATAGACACTATATGCCCGCTAGGGTAAAAGGTAATATAACCAACGATTTTGTTCAAGCCTTTTTCCTTATCCTCATGTACATATACCAGAAAATTATCAGCGTACGCGGATGCATAATACCAGAAAGTAAATCGGTTGTAAGGTGATTTTGGGAATGCTCTTTTCTCTATTTCCAGAATGTCTTTTAAATCCGAGCATCTGAATTTCCTTATCATAAACCTTTCTTTAAAACTTTTCTTAAAAAGTTTTCTCCTTCCTATAATCAGCCAAAGTCCGCCTTTTCAAGGTTCCATCTGGAAATACCGTTATCCAACCTCTTTTCACCTCTATTTTCCTTTCGCGCACGCAACTCTTACCTATCACCGGGTTCTTCATATATTTAGTAAGAATCGAATAAGCACGCTCTATCTCCTCGGGATATGGATTCCTTGATATTTTCTCGTGGCTCAAATTCATGTTGTATCTATTTATTCTGTAGTCTATCTCTCCTTTCTTGTCTATTTCCGATAAAAACTTCGCTATCTTCTCTATTTCCGATTCATCCACAATCCCCGGTATATATACAGTGTTCACCACGAGCTTTGTCTTCCCATACGCATTTCTTATATTCGCTAATATTCTTTTATTCGAGTATCCGGTGTACCATTCATGCAGTTTTTCATCCCATGCCTTCAAATCAAACATAACTTCAGTTAAACCCGCTTCGATCAGCTCGTCTAAGTAAGCATCGTCTAAAAGGTACCCATTCGTGTCAAGCACCACTTCTGCAATAAATTCTTTTAGCTGCGAGACCAAATCCACGAGAAAATGCCTGTTTAGCGTAGGTTCACCGCCTGTTATTACTGCTTCTTCCACAGGCGTATCTCCGTAATATTCCTGTGACGATTTCTTCACCAGGTTTATTAATCCGGCAACACTCATCGGCTCGCCTATTAATTCACGAGCGAAACTAAAACATCCTTTACATTTGAAGTTGCAGCCGGAAAGCGTAATCCAAACACGCGGCTTTAGCTCTGAGAGCGTAATAAACGGTACGTATCTATATTCATACACAGACTTAATTTTCTGCGGTGACATTTATTTCACCATGGATTTTTATTTATTTATTGTTCATTTTATCTATTTATTTCAATCCATTCAAATCAAGCTAAAATAAACTGGTTGGTGGAGAAACTTAAAAAGGATGAGGTAGCATGGAAGAAAAAGGAGAAGCAATTACTTTTGAGGACGCGATGAAAAGGTTGGAGAGCATAGTGGAAACGTTAGGAGAAGGGAATCTTTCCTTAGAGGATTCTCTGAAGATATTCGAGGAGGGAATGGAGTTGTGCAGGTTTTGCAATAAGAAGTTAGACGAGGCGGAATATAAAGTGGAGAAGTTGATGGAACGCGAAGGAGGAGAGATAAGCATGGAGGAGTTCAAGGTGGCGGAGTAAAATAAAAGAGTATAATATCATTTACTGCTGCGATTGAAGGGCAAGATTTATTGCCTGCTGGGAGGCAGATTAGGGCTCTATCACAATTATATGCTTCATCAGATTTATTTCCTTTATCCTTCCTTTTGCGTTTTGTGTCTCACCTAATATTCCCGTGAATTTTATATCTTCTCCATTAACTTCTACGTGTACTACATCCTCCATCAACAATTCTCTGCTTCCACCTCTTTCCAGTAGCACGCTTGACTCGCACATAATTGAGTAATAGGAAATGCCTTATTAATTAATAAATGCCACCAATAAAGGATAAGAGGAAATAAACAAGCGGGGGTAGCCGAGCATGGACAAAGGCGCAGGACTTAAGATCCTGTTCCGTAGGGATACGAGGGTTCAAATCCCTCCCCCCGCATCCTCTCTTTGTTTCGGGATTTACTTTTCTATCGCTTCTTTTACCCGGTCCAGTAATATGTCCACAATCCGTTCATCTACTCCTATCGGCTTTGCGTAAGTTAGTTTTACATCTCTGCCTATCTCTTCCCAGGCTCCTTCGAAGGCTACTTTCAACTTCTCTGGGATGTCTTCCGTGGTGTGCGCCCCGTCTGCTAAAAAAACGGGTAATGCCACTATATTCTTCATCCCGTCTTTTGCAATACTTCTCAACGCCTCCTCAATGCTCGGCGAGTTCAATTGCATAAAAGCGACCCTTACCGCTTTAAATATCCCTCGCATTTCTATTCTCCGTCCGAACTCCTCCATCACTTCTTTACTATACGGCAGTTTGCTCCCGTGTCCAATTAAAACGACGGCAATATCCTCTTCGCTTTCTGCTCTATTTCCCTCTTTTGTCAATTTTTTTCACCCCTATATCTTGTGTTTAAACGCTTCTATCATTAACCTATTCAACTACGCTTAAAATAATTTGCGATTTTTTTCTGTTCGATTTCAATAACTCTTTCATAAAAAAGAGAGAATTAAAAAAAAGAAAAAGGGCTTTTGTAGGTTTTTATAAAACCAGGATTTTGTCTGCACTAAGTGCTGCTTCTACCGCATCCGGAATTTTCACGGGCATTATGAAATCTTCGATATTTGACGTGTCTTCTACCGAGGTAGCGAAACCACTAACGACATGGAACGTCGCGCACGACCCGATTTTCACCCCTAGAGCGTCTTTTACAAATCGCGCCATCAGTTCCAGATTGTCCGGTAGGTCTTCTGGTTTTAAACCCTCGAACTGTCCCGCAATTAGTTTCTTCACGTCTTCCGAGAATGCTAATTTCGCCAGGTTTCCTTTCTTCGCTACTTCTACGCCTTGCGGTCCATAGTACACCATAACGTCGGGAATGTTATGGATTTTCTTTGCCGTAAAAGCAATTGCGTAGCTTGCATACTGGTTGAAAGGTCTGTCCATGCCTGAATTCACAAAGATAAGCAGTTTTTCTATCTTTTTTATTTTCATTTTTCTTTTTTTGCCTCCCGATATTCTCTAAAAACAAGGGTATATAAATAACCTTCGCCGACTACATAGGAGGGGGGATAAACTACCAATATGAAATCCTTATCCTCTGACGTTTGGGGAGGCGAAGGGAGAAAATACTGAGAATAAATGAACGGAGGAATAAACAAGAATGAACAGGCTATCCAAATCACCGGGAATACCTGATAACCTCTTTTCAAGGTCAAAAGCGGGGCTGACGAGAGAAGAAATCCGCGCGATTATTGTATCAAAAGCAAGGATAAAAGGGAATGAAAGGATTTTGGATGTTGGCACAGGCTCGGGAAGTGTTTCTATCGAATTCGCATTGCTCGGTTGCGATGCCACAGCGGTGGAGAAGGACGAAGAGAATTTTGAGATCGCAAAGAAGAACATAGAAAAATTCGGATTGAATGACAAAATTCGGCTTATCGCAGGCGAAATGGAAAATATTAATTTATCCGACAGTTTTGATGTGGTCTTCTTCGGCGGAACCGATAATCTGGAAAAATCGGTTAATAACGTGTTCAAAAACGTGAAGCCCGGAGGTAGAATGATCATCGCCGCCGTCAGGCTTGAAACCGTGGTGGAAGCTATAAAAGTATTGAAAAGCAGAGGTATCGACCCAGAAGTTTTAAATATCTGCTTGAATAAAGGAAAGGACCTGGGAGGAAAAACTGCCCTTGCGCCTTCTTATCCCGTATTTTTAATCTATGGGGACAGGAAATGAAAATCCACAAGCTTTACGGAATAGGTGTAGGACCGGGAGACCCGGAACTGCTCACACTGAAGGCTTATAAAACACTCAAGGGAGTGGATGTGATAGTTGCTCCGAAATCGAGAGAGGATAAGAAGAGTTTGGCTTTGCTCACGATTGAGGAAATTATAAAAGAGAGAGAAAGCGAACTCAGGGTTGTTGAACCGGTGTTCCCGATGACAAAAGACTCAGCTAAATTGGACTTCTATTGGAAAAAGGCGAGAGAAGAAGTCCTGGGAAAAGGGGTGGGATGTGAAACAATGGCTTTCGTCACGCTGGGGGATCCGAGCATGTATTCCACATTCTACCGATTTCTGGAATTTTTCAAAGACGTTGTGGATGAGGTAGAAGTAGTACCGGGGGTGACGTCCTTCTCAGCTTGCTCTTCTATCGCTAAAGTGCCTATTGCAGAAGGGAATGAAATCGTTTCCATTGTCCCTGACGTAAAAGGGAACGAAAATGCAGTGCATGTAATACAAAACTCCGATTCCTTGATATTCCTCAAACCCAAAAATATAGAGAAGATAGAAGATATGCTGAGCAATAAAAAAGCCATTTTGGGCGTTAAGGTTGGGTTTAAGGACCAAGAAATGCTCACAGGCACGCTTTCTGAAATAAAAGAAAAAACTCATTACCTCGCAACGCTCATTGTAAAGAAGGGTAAGAAGAGTTTGGAGGTGAAAAGAAGAATCTTGTGAAATATGGGGCTCTGCCTCATGACCAGAAAATGAAAACGAAAGTAGTTTTTGTTGGCGCGGGCCCTGGCGACCCAGAATTGCTCACCGTAAGAGGAAAGCGGGAAATAGAGGATGCAGATGTGATTATATATGCGGGCTCTCTTATCCATACAGACATGTTAAAATATGCGAGGGGTGATGCGATTTTAATAGACAGTCATGGCAAGAACAGAGAAGAAATCTTCGCTATCTACGAGAAATTTGCGAAAGAAGGAAAGAAAGTGGTGAGACTCCATTCTGGCGACCTTAGTTTTTATTCGGCTATTCAAGAGCAGATGGAATTCCTCATACTGAGGGATATACCATTTGAAATTATTCCTGGGGTGACCTCATTCTCTGCTGCTTCTGCTTCTTTAAAAAGAGAGTTTACCTCGCCCGGCGTATCGCAAACGTTGATAATCACGAAACCGTTTGGAAAGACCGGTAAGCCTGAGAAGGAGAGCATAAAGGAACTTTCAGATCATGGTGCAACAATGATCATTTTTCTCGGCATTCAGCTCATTAGCGATGTCGTTTCTGAACTGCGAGCGGGATATCCCCCCGAGACTCCCGTAGCTGTGGTTCATAAAGCATCATGGAGGGAAGAAAAAATAATAAGAGGCACTTTGAAGGAAATAGCAGAGAAGGTGGAGAAAGCAGGCATCAAGAGCCAATCGGTGATAATCGTGGGTGAGGTGCTTGAAAAATCAGGCGTTTCAAAATTGTATTCCGGAATAAGAAACCACGAGATTAACACGAAATTAGCACAGAAGGATGAAATAATGAATCAAAAGAAGATAGCCATCTTCTCACTTGCTCAGAAGTCAGTTGCGCTTGCGGAGAAGGTGAAAGGCGTGCTTTCAGACAAGGGCTTCGATGCAGAGTTGATATGCTCTGAAAAAATTTCTTGCGAAGGAGGGAAGAAAGTAAAAAGCATTTTCAATACGATACGGGAAAGTTTCAGAGAGAGGAGGAATATTGTCGCCATTCTTCCTATGGGCGTGGTGGTGAGGGCAATAGAACCGAAAAAGAAGACCAAAGACCCTTGGGTGATATGCATAGATGAGCGCGGGAAATATGTTATACCTGTGCTGAACGGGCATAGAGGTGCGAATAAATTCTCGAAGCTCATTGCAGAGGGGATATCTGCTCAGGCAGTAATAACAACTTCGGATTGAATAAACACAGAAGATGAACCCTAATAAAGATGCATTATCCGGTTGGGTAGAGCTATCAGGTTTCCCGAAGTTTACAACCACTATGATTCCATTTCTTTTAGGAGCGGTCTTAGCGTGGGCTGACGGATATGCATTTAATATGCATGTGCTCGCCATCTCGCTGCTTGCGGTGTTCCTGCTAACAGAATTTTGTTTCGTACTCAATGCGTGCAGTGTGTACAGCGATTTAAAGCAAAAAGGGATTGATTTTCACATAGAAAAAACAAGCAGTCTTCATTCCACCGCGGTCAGCGGGCGGTTTAACGCATTCGTGAAGGGGCATATATCGGTGAAGCAAGCAGTCACCGGTGCATATCTATGCATGTTAGCTGCTTTACCCCTCGCGGTGCTCTTACATGTTCTCCTGAAAACCGGACCTTTGACCTTCCCACTCGGTTTCCTCGGTATATTCATCGCATATTCATATTCAAGAGGACCCCGATTCTCTTACCACGGATTGGGTGAAATAGCTCTAACCGCCGGAGTGGGATGGCTGACTGTGTTTAGCGGTTACTATTTGCAAACGCATCAGGTGAGCTGGCTCCCAACTGTTGTTGCATTGCCCTGGATGATAGACGTGTTCAAGCTGAAATTGACGCGAGAAATCCCGGATTTCGAGTGCGACCTCCTGATAAACCGCAGAAACCTGGTTGTTCGCTGGGGCAAGCATGTGACTGCCAGCCTGTATCTACCGTTGACTCTGTGCTCCTGGCTCGCATTTATCCCTCTGTTCTCTCTTAACCAGGAAATCCCCGCTTTTCTGTTCGCACTACTCGTGCTGCCGATGTACTTCACGGCAAAGAGCTTGCTGCTCATTCAAACTTTTAAAAAAAGTTTGATCAGTACAAAAACAAAAACAAAAGAGAAAGAGAGAGCGGTGACGAGGGAAGAGATCAGCGCGATCACGAAGAATGCGTTCACGGGCATGATTCTGATTCCTGTTGCGCTTGTTGTGATTTTTGGACTTGCTGCAGTGCTGTCACCGTAAAAGAAATCTTAATTAAGGGCTGATTCCGAAAATCGGCAGGCAATCCATCGAGAACTTCAATGGATGGTTTGAGGCGAAGTTCTGGGATAAAGAAAAATTCACAAGTCTGGAAGATATGCGTGCCAAATCAACGCATTTTGTAGACCAATATAACGATCTCAGTGCTTG
>QMVO01000014.1 GCA_003661125.1 Methanosarcinales archaeon | reverse complement strand
TTGATGAAACTTGGATATGTACTGATGGCTTCTGTGCTTTTTGTGCTCGCTCATCGCATCTTTGTACTCGAGGAGACAGAAGGATTTGTCACCGCGGGGAGCGAGATGTTGTCCATTGGGGTGGGCGTGGCAATATTAATAGTATATGTTGGCGCAATATTCAAGCCAAGGATAAGCGCTTTTTCGTCAAGCATCGGCGCTTTCTTCAACGACCGGATGTATCTTCCATTCGTTAATGATTATATCTTACCAAAAACAGGTTTTTTTGTCTCCCGCCTCGTCCAGGATTATGGAAACAGAGGAATAGATGGGTTCTTCAATACGAGGGTGATGCCAGGCTTATTTGAGAGGATTTCAAAAGGGATACGAATTATTCAAACCGGCTATCTTAAAACATACATCCGGATTGTGCTCGGTCTGGTGATGATATTTCTTGTAATAGCCTCAATAGGAGGGATGTTGATATGATAAGCATGACAGGAGTAACGCTGATGCTCGTCGCATTAGCAATTTTAACGCTTGGTTCGGTGGGTTCTTTCAAATATCGGCAGGTGGGATTCTATTCGGCGATAATTGCTCTTGTAATTGGACTTGCTGCTTGTCATTCATTCTATTATGGCGCTTTTATCTTCGCAATAGGAATCATTAACCTGTTTTCGCTGGTAGCGCTAAAGAGCGAAATTAAAGGTGTGGACTATGGGTTAGTGGGATTGATGGCACTCGCAACGATGTATATTGTCAATACAAGCGACTTCGCTATCATCCTGGCAGCTCTCGTCCTCGTTTCAGTCCCAACTTATATTCTGGTTATGGTCAGGGAGGGGGGCGCAAACGTGGAAGTGGGAATCAAATATATCACGTTCATGGTTTTTGCTACCGTTCTATTTCTAATCGGAGCAATCATCCTGGCTTACACCAAGAACTCGTTTGACGGTGTGCTGTACATACTTGGCTACGTAATGCTCATTCTGGGTTTGAGCCTTGAGGTGGGTGTTGCACCACTGCATGAGTGGGTGCCAGACGTTTTCACCAGTGCAGACCCGATCCCTATTTCGATTATCGCTTCTCTCGCAAAAATCGTTCCGTTTATCGCTGCTTTATGGATACTGATATATACTGCCAGCTCTCTAACGGCGTCAATAACTATATTTACTGCCGTACTTGCTGCTATATCCATGCTTACTGGTAATATAGGTGCTTTGACGTCAAAGGAGCATGCAAGAGTTCTCGCTTATTCAACGGTTGCCAATATGGGTTATGTTTTAGCCTGCATGGTCGTGGTCATCAAGCCAACACCGGAGTTCATCTGTTTTGCACTGGTGGGCGGATTGCTCATGCTGTTTGCAAATGCAGCAGGTAAGATTGGGTTTTTCAATGCGATAAAGGGGGAAGGGGCTTATTCTCCTTTGATGTATATGCTGGCTTTCTCTTTCATCGGAATACCGCCGCTAATGGGATTCTGGGGTAAATTCTTTATTCTATCATCGCTGGTTAAAGTTGGACTTTTCACGGCTGAAGCTGGATATATTTATATTGCGTTAGCTGCACTCATAGTTATAAATTCCGCTATATCCATCCCTTACTACGTTCGACTTGCAAGCGAGCTGGGCATCGGCTGGAGAGCGAATATCACTGATTTCATTGCAGTTGCTGTGGTAATAATAATTTTAATTACCGTAGTTCCACCAAATTGGTTCTTTGAGGGCGTAAGAGCTCTTGCACAAACCATAGGAGTCGTGATATAGGAGGGAAAAAGAGGAATGATAGAAAACGCAGCAGTAGTAGGATTGTTGCTTGCGGTTTGCGTACTCATGGACAGCGTACTTCTTATTCTCAGTAAAATCTGGCCGCGATACCATCCCACGGAAGTAAAGATGTCAAGGTGGGAATCAGGAAACCTCCCGATAAGAAATCCGAAATATACGCTTCCAATGCAGTATTTTGGTTTTATGTTCATGTTCATGGCAGCGGAGCCAATCCTCGTTATCCTTCTCTTGCTTTCTGCTTATCCAACGGTTCATTTATATCCTGTTTTATTGCTCCTGTCGCTCTTACTTCTATTGCCCGCAATTTACGTGGGTTATAAGGTATCAGCGGGGGATTATAAACTTAGTTCCAGGACCAAGGGGTGAGATAAAAATGGAAGGAGATGATAAGGATAGGAACATACGCATTCTCCATTCGGGCGTATTAACGCCTTTGAGGAGATGGGGGACGAAGTGGAGTCTATGGCCATGTCATTTTGTCACTTCTTGCTGTGGTGTTGAACTGGCGCATGCATTTGCTTGTGGATTTGATGGCGAGAGATTGGGCACGTTAAACATGGGTATTTCAAGACAGGCGAATTTTATCATTGTTGAAGGCACGATAACGAGGAAGATGGCACGTGCACTGAGAATTGTATGGGAGCAAATGCCAGACCCGAAGTTTGTGAATGTTATAGGGGCTTGTGGTCAGCGAGGAGGAATATTCTGGAACAGTTATAACATAACGCGTCCTTCGGAGATAGTGCCTGTGGATTTCTTTATCCCCGGGTGTCCAATAACACCAGAGGGTCTTTTGAGGGGTGTAAGAGCGGTTCAAGAGAAAATAGAAGGAAGAGATAGAACAACCATAAAATTTAAGACGGCGGCGTTACCTTCTGAGGAAGGGAAGGAAAACAGGATACCCACCACAGCGAAGATATTTGCTCCAACTCCTGCGATCCGTGTGGACGTGCCAAAAGAAGTGGATTGGGATTTTGGAAGAGAGATGGTGAAAAATCTAAAAGCTCAGCTCGGTGATGTTTATAAGAGCATTACCATCACCGATAAGAACCGGATAGCGATAAAAACAACACCGGAGAACTTAGTGAAGGTTGCGAGGAAACTAAGTGATACGATGGGAATAGACCACGCGAAGAATGTGAACGTGATAGATGTGCCACACGAAAGGAAGTTTATCGTGGAATATATGGTGTCAAGTTATAGAGAGGAGCTTATGCCCGTCATTATAACCATTTTCACAGAGATAGGAAGAGAAGCAGAACCAGTACTCTCCAGCCTTACAGCTCTGTGGGAAAGTGGAGATTATTCAGAAAGGGAAATGCATGACTTCTTCGGCATTCGCTTTGAAGGGAATGAAGGGATGAATAGAAAATTCTTGCTTGCTCCTGAAACAGAGACACCGCTAAGAAAAGATTTCAAGCTTGAAGAGGAGCGATATGTCTTAGAGGATGGAACTCCTTTCGCACCCGCGATTGAGTTACCCTCAGACCTTAAGATGCCGCTTTCGGAAGGACTCCTGGAGGAAGCGGAGAAAAGTGATGACTTTGTTGTTCTTATAGGACCGCATCATACAGGTAGCGGGCATCTGAGGTGGATAATGCGAATGAAAGGAGATGTGATTGTAGATGTCATTCCTGATCCCGGATACGTTCACAGGTCAATGGAGAAACTTGCTGAAAATCGCCTGTATATCCAGAATATACCGCTATTTGAGCGTGCGAATATAAGCGACCCCATAAATATGAACCTCGGATATGTGCGAGCGATAGAGAAAGCGCTGGGGATTGAAGTTCCGGAAAGAGCGAAATATATAAGGACGATGATGGCGGAACTTTCGAGGATGGGTGCTTTCTTCTACGATTCTGGAATATTTTCACTATTTACAGGACATTCAACGGGGTTTATGTATGTATGGGCAATAAGAGAGATGATTCTTGAGGCGATAGTAAGAATGACCGGGTCGAGATGCACACCGTCTTTTATCATTCCCGGCGGAATAAGGCGGGATATTTCCGATGACGTTCTTAACATGACAAGCAACTTCACTTCTGCTGTTAATAAAAGGCTGCAGAAGTTTGAGGACATATTTATCTATAATCCGGTGTTCGTGGCGAGAGCAAAGGGTGTTGGGGTTCTGACGAGGGAAGAAGCGATACGGTACGGCATTGTAGGTCCTTTCTTGAGAGCATCGGGGGTTGACTATGATATAAGGAAAGTGGAGCCTTACGAGGTTTACGATAAGCTTGACTGGGAAGTCACAACAGGCGATGCTGGAGACTGTCTCGGCAGGTATATGGGCAGGTATGAGGAGATAAAACAGAGCCTGCGCATTCTAAAGCAGGCGGTGGATGCGTTGAAAGAGATGCCAAGAGGTGATGTGATAAGCGAAGAAGTTCTTGGAGAATACAAAGAGGCATCAAAAGATATAAAAGGTCATTTGTTCCATGCTTATGGTAATCTCGTACTCCCAAGAGGCGAGTGGACTTCGGTTATCGAGGCTGGGAGGGGCACACTGCTATATTCAATATTAAGCGATGGCGAGTCAAATGTTCCTTATCGTGTGAGGGTGGTAACACCGTGCTGGATGAATCTGAGAGGGATAATAGAAGCATCAAAAGGAGAAAGGGTAGCAGATTTCTGGACAATCTATGGGAGTTTTGGATACTTCCCGCCAGAAGCGGATAGGTAGGTGATGAAAAGATGATAGATATAAACACCGTCATAACCGGGCTGGGAATTGAGGGCAATCAGGTGAGCGTACCTCTCATACAGCAGATGCTGGACTTACTGCCCGAAATCCCGATGATAAAATTATTGATTTCGTTTATCCTCTGGAAACCGTTTTTCGCTGCACTGATTTGCCCTGGTTTTGCAACATTGGGAATATTATTGCTCTTTTTCCCGTGGATAGAACGCAAACTCTGCGGCAGGATACAGTGGCGGGTGGGACCGCATGAGATAGTGTGGTGGTTAGGAGGGATAATCCAGTTACTTGCAGACTCGCTTAGATTCCTTTTCCAGGAAGTGATAGTGCATAAGGATGCGCATAGACCTTATTTCTTACAGTTCCCCTTTCTTACTTTCATACCTGCCCTTCTTCCTTTGCTATTCATCCCAGCGGGCAATATTGTAGCGATAGAAACGCCTTATGCGATACAGATAATACTGGCAGTGATATGCTTATTCCCATTGTTTATTTTGGGTCTTGGCTGGGCTTCTAACAGCAGGTTTGCTTTTATCGGCACCGTGCGGGAGGCATTTATGTATTTTGCATATGAGGTTCCATTTATAATTGCCGTTCTTGGGATGATTATCCTGTACGGGACTTCTGACCCCGTAGGGATAGCAAATAAGCAGTCTATATGGGGGATAATCCTCAACCCCGTTGCAGCACTCACGTTTTTTATTGCAGCTGCAATGGCAACGTCACGAATGCCTTTTGAGATCGCGGAAGCGGACCAGGAGTTAGCTGCCGGACCACATGTTGAGTATTCAGGGATAGCATTTGGGCTTATTTACGTGCTGTGCTATGAGAAGGCGTATGTTTTGGCTGGACTCATGACGATTCTATTCCTTGGGGGAGGCAGTGGACCGGAAATCGCGGGGCTTGGTGACCTTTCGGGTGTTATATGGTTCTTACTAAAAACGCTGATCGTACTGACCACTTTGTTTGTTCTTCGAACGATCTATCCAAGGTATAGGCTTGATCAGGGTTTAAGCATTGGGTGGGGTGCAATGCTTTCATTATCATTAATTGCACTCGCATTATCAATTGCATTAGCACAGGTAGGAGTGATATAAAATGAAAAAAGTTACGGTTCCGGAACAGAGCTTGGGAGAGAAGGTAGTGAAGCACGCAGCCGCCATAAGAGTGGCGATGAAAGAATCAGTATATCCGCTGACGGCGACTGTATTTTATCCACGGGAAAGGAAGAAGATGCCGGATAATTTCCGTGGCTACCTCATGTTTGACCCCGACAAGTGCATTAGCTGCTGGGAGTGTGCTTTTGTATGCCCTGCGAATGCGATTCAAATGAAAGAAGCCCCAAATAAGAGATACTACCCCACCGTAGATTACGGGAAGTGCATTTTCTGTCATTTCTGCGTTGATTCCTGCTCTGGTGGTGCATTAAAAACAACAAAGATTCATGACGTAGCGTATAAGGATATGGGCGAGATGCTCACACTTACCGAAGAGATGATCGAAGAGCCAGAGATAATTCGTGAGGACAAAAAGTTGGTGGAGTATGAGATAGACGAGCAGGATTTACATTTGAAGAGGACGCGTGAAGTAGATACTCTTTTTGTTGAGGTTACACCTCCAGTGGAGATACCGATGGTGAGTCAATGCATAGAGCCGGGGAGCTGTCTCGGATGCAGGATTTGCGAGGAAATGTGTGAAAGTGGGGCGATTTCTTCTATTATAGAAAGACAGGTAATCAAGATGGCGATAGACCGTGATAAATGCACTGGGTGTGGATTATGTGTTAAGGAGTGTTCGATGCAGATATTGAGGCTTGTGAGGAAGTGAAAATGGAAATAAGAGATAGTTAAAAGGGGGTTAAAAAATGGCAGCAATAGCAATAGGAGAATCGGAATGGGAAGTAGCAATTCCCGAAAAACCATTAAAGGACAAATTATATTTTGAGAATTTAAAGGCTAAGGTCATAGATACGAACTTATGCAGCCGGTGTTTGACATGCGCGTGTATATGTCCCGTGGACGGGATAACGGCAGTGGATGGCGTGGACTTTCCGGATTATGAAGCTAAATGCACGGACTGCGGCGCCTGCGTGCGGGTGTGTCCGAGGTTTGTTTACGAGCCGAAAAGTGGTTTAGGCTCCTATATAGAATTCATTGCCGGGCGGTCGAAGCGGTTTGCAGGGCAGGATGGAGCAATGGTGACAGAACTCCTCGTTTCGGCAATGGAAATGGGAATGATAGACCGCGGTTTGTTCGCCGGCAGGGACGAGAAATGGGCAATCGAGATGTTCCACGTGCGAGACCCCCAACAGCTTGCGATTACCACACTCGGAGGCACAAAATATACATTTGCAGATGTGCTGCCTGCATTAAAGAAAGCGGTGAGGTTCACAAAGCGAGGTGTTGGTGTTGTCGGGACGCCCTGTATAGTTTCTGGCGTCAGAAAACTACAGCAGGAATTCCCTATTTTCCGTGAAAAGGTGAAACTCGTTGTGGGTTTGTTCTGCACAGAGAATTTCCATTATGAGGATATTTCGAGATACCTTAAAGAGAAAGGCGTTGATTTCGATAAGTTAATCAAGACGGATATAACGAAGGGTAAGTTCATCGCCACCATGACTGACGGTGAAGTGAAATTCAAGGTGAAGGAACTTGAGGAGATACTCCCAAGTGGGTGCAACGTTTGTACGGATTTCACTGCGGTGGAGAGCGATGCGAGTGTGGGCAGTGTAGGAAGTGCCCCGGGATTTTCGACGGTCGCGGTGCGAGAAGAGCCCGCGAAGAAGGTTATAGAATATATCAAAGAGAAGGGATATGCTGATTTCGGTGAGGCAGATACCTCACAACTAAACTTCCTTATCGGACATAAGAAGGAGAGAGAGAAGAATATAACAAAACCCATTTAGAGTGTCTTAGCTAGCTAGCGCAAGGTCTCCTTTAGCGTTTTACTCCTTCATCCTCATACCCTTCCTACCGGCATTATGTACAGCGGTCGTTCCTCATCGGGCATATTTACAATTTTTTTTACTTCATCGTCAGAAAAAGCGCCTACAACTACTGTTCCTAAATTTAAGGACTCTACTTGCAGATAAACGTTCTGAGCGGCATGCCCTGCTTCCATGTGCACATATCTTATCCCTCTCGGGTAGCTCGCTCCTGTTCGTTCATCTCTGACTGGCGTTTTATACCTTTCGGTTGTTCGCTCATAAACAGCAGAGATCACTATGACAATGGCACCTTCTCTGACCCAAGGCTGTCCGAGAGCAGCATCAGATAATTCTACTCTTTTATCACCTTCCGCAACCCTTACCAGTTCATGTCCGTGAGGTTTATATTTATAAATTCCTTTGGAAAGGTTATTCACATTTCCAGCAACGACATAAACTTCGAGAGGATAAGTAGAACCTGCGGATGGTGCTGTTCTTCCTCCCCAATGGACAGTAATCCCCTGTGCAGCCCAAAGAAGCTGAGAGACTTCTGCAAGCGTCAACGGTTTGTCTTTATACGACCTGATGGATCTTCTTTCAAGCAAAGCTTCTTCAATTGATGTATCACTATCCTTTACAGGCTCAGGCAATTTTATTTCGGCGTTATGATCCGCAACCGGGATATGGACGGGTTCTTCTCCGTCGTTTTGCAATATTACGAATCCAATCCCACTGATTATGGCAACACTGATTACAAGCACGATCAGTCTCTTCTTCATTTTACCTCGCTCACCACCCAATTCTCATCTCATGACGGAAGAACCTCCCTTATATCATTCAATATTTCTTTTACCGGAGGTACATCTGTAAACCAAATTCTTTGGGTTATTTCGTTGCAACAGGCTTTGTAAAGCATGGAGATTAAATCTTTAATAGCAGGCGGTAGCAATGGAGGCTTATTTTCCACTAATTTTTTCCAGCCTACGTTATCCACTTTTTTCGCTTCTTCAACCTCTTCATACCATGATGTATTACGGTAAAATATCCTCGCAATCTCTTTACTCACCGGCATTCCTTTATACGTAAACCGACACTCGTCTAAAGTGCCTACGGCATCTACCAGCATCAGTTTTCGGTCTTCGTCAAATCCAAATTCCACCTTACCATCTTCATTTACGAGCCCTATTCTTCTTGCCTCCTTAGTGATGAGTTCATTGATAAGTAGTGTTATCCTCTCAATTTCTCCCATTTCATCTTCGCTCAGACCTGCAATTTCCTTTGCCTCTTCCCTGCTCAGGTATCTATCGCTTGCTTCCAGCTTGGTGGAGACATCGAGAAGCGGTTTTTCTAAGACCTGCCCGGGATAGGGCGTTTCGTTCAACCCTAAATCCGCCAGTCTCAAACCCCCCTCTTGTAATCGCTTGAAAACACTTGAGCCCTCTGGTAGCGAGTTACGATAGATTATCTCGAGCGGGATAAGGAGGTTTGCCTTTTCTTCCCTGTAAATGGAGTAGTCGTAAGTATTTCTCTTAATGTCAGGCTTTAAAACTCTCAACAGTTCTATTTCCATACACAATCGTGGCGATTTTAATTCCGATAATCTTTTGACTTCGCCTTCTTCCACTAATCCCTTGTAATGTGTCCGTATTCCCTTCTCTTCCAATTTCTCAAAGAAGTAGGCGGTGGTTATGCAGATAGCGGCTCCTTTAGCCTGAATATGGTCAGGCATCTCTCCCCAATCAAATACAGAGTATCTGTCAGAGAAGACGAATTGAGCCTTTCCTGTTTTGTTTTTCTCCGGTTCCTCAATAACTACCAGGTCTTTTACACTACCCATGTTACATCTCCTTTTGTGATATGTAAAAAAATAGTAAATCCACGAGAAAATTATAATATCCCATCTATCTTGGCACCACACTTTGGACATCTTGAATCTCGTATTTTATTCTCCAGAATCTGGAATCCATAGCGCCGGATTAACAACTCTCCGCATTGGTAGCAGTAGGTATTCTCCCCGCCCTCACCCGGAACATTGCCCTCGTACACGTATCTCAATCCTACATCCAGCCCAATTTCACGCGCTTCACGTAAGGTTGTAACAGGTGTTGGTGGGAGATTGGTTAGTTTATATGCGGGATAGAACTGTGAGATATGCCATGGTATGTCCACGGCTACACTTTTGATGAACTCGGCAATCCCTCTGAACTCTTCCTCAGAATCGTTCAATGTTGGTATAACCAGCGTGGTTACTTCAACCCAAACTCCCAGGCTTTTGTACAGCTTTATCGCATCCATGACGGGTTTCAGGTGCCCACCGCAATTTTTTCGATACAGGTCTTCAGATAGCCCCTTCAGGTCTACATTTACCGCATCTAAATAAGGGGCGAGAGTACGTATAGCCTCTTCCGTAATATGCCCGTTTGTGATAAAGGTGTTGCATATCCCTTCTTTATGTGCCAGTCTGGCGGTGTCATAAGCAAACTCGAAAAAGATGGTCGGTTCGGTATAAGTGTATGCGATGGTTCTACAACCGTATTGCCTGGCTGCCGCAACAATCTCTTCAGGAGATGCATCTTCCCCTACTATCAGTTTCTCGCCTTCTTTTGGCATCTGAGAAATATGGAAGTTCTGGCAGTTCTTGCATCTGAAGTTACAGCCAACCGTAGCAATTGAGTATGCCTCAGAGCCTGGATGGAAATGGAAGAAAGGTTTCTTCTCTATTGGGTCAATCCCTCGCGCAACTATCTTACCATAGACCAGGCTATAGAGGACACCACCCCTGTTCTCTCTAACTCCGCATATCCCCCTCTTCGATTCATTTATCTTACAATGATGTGGACATAGGTGGCATCTAACTGCGTTCTCTTCCAATTTCTCGTAGAACATCGCCTCTTTCATTTTAGCCTTCTCTCTTTTGATTAATGTAGTGACTGGTTTGCGAAATTTTTAAACGTGACAGATGACAATAATTAACGGTTCTTATTTATAAACATCAACCATTTTCATTTCATCGAGTAAAGCCCTCGCCTCCTTTGGTGACTGCAAATAAAATCTTGCTTTTGATGGTGTAAAACCTATCTTTATAGAATACGCATCCTCAGGGAGGACCTTAAACATATCTTCATCGGTAAGGTCGTCTCCCACCGCCAATATGAACCCAAAACCATTCGTTAGCCAACGAGAAGCAGCTATCCCTTTATTCACCCTCCCATCCTTCACTTCCACTACCTTGTTTCCTTTCATCACTTGAAGCTCTGTACACGCTGTAAGGTCTATTAACTGCCCCGTAAGCTCCTTAGCCCTTAATTCTCCCAACTCTGAGTCTACTTTCCTGTAATGCCAAACCAGAGAAAATCTCTTCTCTTCTACAAAAGAACCCGGGGCTCTATCCACAAAAAGGTCAAATATAGGATTTATTTCCTCCTTCCAGTCTTCTTTAAGTGATTCTATCATTTCCCAGTCATCTCCATCCTCTCTAAGCCACGCACCATGCTCTGCGATCAAACATACACCAGTGTCGCCAAACCAACGCTCCAGGGTTTCCTTGTCTCGACCACTTATTATCACGACAGTGTTTTCAGGTGGCTCAGATAGTGCTCTAAACAGGTCTAAAAGCTCTTTATCGGGTTTTGCGCGCTCCGGCTTATCAGCAAATGCAACCAGGGTTCCATCATAATCTAAGAGCAGCAAACGTTTATCAGCAGCTTTATAAGCGTTTTTTAGCTCCTCCCTTATTTTTTCACTCAATTTCTTCATATTTAGTTCCTCTTGTATCCTTTTCGTCTCAAGAACGCTCCTTATGAATCCTGACCCCCAATGAAACACATCATGCTGGCTCAAAAGTTTCTGCATCTCCTCATTCCTCGATTTTTGCTCCTCTTCCGGCATTTTCAAAGCTTCATTCAGCGCCTCTGCCACTTCATCTTTGTTGTTCGGGTTTACCACGATTGCTTCTCCTAACTCACCCGCTGCTCCTGTGAGCTCACTCAGTATCAAAACTCCCTTTCTATCTACCCTGCTTGCAACAAGCTCCTTTGCAATAAGGTTCATACCATCTCGCATCGGAGTCAGGAGTGCAACATCTGCTGCGAGATAAAAAGCAACGATGGAGTGGAATGGCAAAGACCGGTAGAAGTAAGATATTGGGACCCATTCAGGCGTTCCATATTTTCCGTTTATCCTTCCTACGAGCTCATCTATTTCCTGCTTCAACACACGATATTGCCCCACTTTAGTGCGAGAAGGTGCGATTTTTAAAATGAAAACAACTTTTTCATGCCATTCTGGATGAGTTTCGAGAAAATGCTCAAATGCATAAAGCCTTTCCGGGATTCCTTTCGTGTAGTCCAGCCGATCCATCGAGAATATTATTTTGCAGTTCTTGAACCGACTGCGTAGCCGTGCTACTTCCCTTTTTATTCCATTTTCGCTTGCACTCACAAATTTCTGGACATCAATCCCCATTGGATGCACGTCCACCTGCACTACCCTGTCTCTGATCGCAAGCTTCCCAAACTCATGTTCGTAACCGAGCAGGCGAAGCACACTGCTAAGGAAATTCTGCGCATAGTCGTAAGTGTGGAAAACCACGAGGTCAGCACCTAAAACACCCTCTAAAATTCTCCTCCTCCAGGGTATCAAGCGAAATAAGTCAACTGATGGAAAGGGTATGTGTAAGAAAAACCCTATTGTTGCATCGGAAAAACGCTCCCTTATAAGCCCGGGCAGAAGCATCAAATGGTAGTCATGAATCCAAATAATGTCTTCAGGCTTTGCAATTTCGGCTACGCGCGCACAAAATCTCCTGTTCACGTGCTCGTATGCCGACCATTCAGAGTGCTCATATTTGGCATACTGTGGGAAGTAATGAAAAAGAGGCCATAGGGTTTTGTTGCTAAATCCATAATAATACTTCTCCACTTCTCCTTGAGAGAGAAAAACAGGGTAGCAATTAAATTCTGACAGTTTTGATTCGACATAATCGGTTTCTTCTCTATTTATTGCAATCCCGGGCCAGCCAACCCAGACGCTTTCATATCTTTGATGTAATGCGTTTAAGCCAGTAGCAAGTCCACCCATGCTTGAATTGAAACGAAACTCGTTCTTCCTTCTTTCAACACTGACAGGTAATCTGTTTGAAATAATCAACAACCTTCTCATTGCTTTAATATTAATATTTTATATCTAAAAATTTTATATCTAAAAACATTCTCTTAGTTTTTCTTTTAACACAGGTTTTCTTTTTCACAAAAAGAAAAAGTGTTACCACACGCGCTTGCTAATTTTAAACCATGGATGAAATGAGATAATGCTTTCCTCAGGAATCCCCTTCATTCTGTTAATAAAATCCGCAGCGAGCAAATAGTCAACTATTCTAACAGGGAGTAAGAAATGTTCCTTCACATATCTCCTCGCGCGCTTACCCATGACGTCCCTTCTCTTTGGATCTCTTAACAGGTGTAGTATCCTTTTCACCGCTTCTTTCTCTCCGTTGACCAGAAATCCTGTGTAACCATCACGTATTTGAAGTGCTATACCACCAACAGGTCTCGCAACCACCGGTTTCCCTTTCCACATCGCTTCCGTAACGGTGAGCCCAAAACCTTCTTTTATCGAGTTCTGTATTATCACAGAGGATGCCCTTTGTATTGCGTTTATGCATGAGGCACTGCATTCACAAAGTATGTGAATATCTTTATCATCCCTTGTCGTTTCTTTCAATTCTTTGTAAACCCTCTCTCCCTCCGGGTCGTCGGTGGCAAACCCGCCTGCAAGGATTAGCTGGCATTCTTCTTCCTTCTCCTTTACCTTTTTATAGATAGATACAACCCCTTCAGGGTCTTTCCAGTGGTCGAATCTGCTGATTTGAGCGAGAATTGGCTTTTCAATCACTATATCTTCCTTTTCTAATTCCTTCTGTATCTCATCTTCACTCATCTCCCTGTTCTTCTCCGATAAAGGGTCAATGAACGGAGGTATAATGAATTTTGGCAGTGGCCACTGAGGGATAACGAAATGAGCAGCGGTGAATATTGCAGCGTCAAAAGCTTCCGCCCAGTAGGTGATGAAATCCCATAATCTTGGATTTCTTCTCAAAGCCACTTCGTCTATGTCTATATGGCATCTCCATATCCATTTCTCTTCCCCTTTTTTCAGTTCTCTTGCTAATGCCAATGGCTGCGGGTCGTGCACAAAAACAACGCCAGGCTCGTAATCAATAATATCCAAAGCCACATTCTCTTTTATAGCGGAGAAATAAATCTTTTCATCTTCCGCAGTCAATTTCCCCTTTTTAGAGGCTGTCCCCCAATTAATTATCAACACGGACACTTAAAGTTAATTGTTGCGTGAACACGCAAGAAGTTCCCTACTTTAGATGCCGAATAAGCTACTAACGTCCGAATCATACTGATGATC
>QMVO01000013.1 GCA_003661125.1 Methanosarcinales archaeon | reverse complement strand
TTTCTTCCGCCTCAGCCCCAACCTGTTTCCCTCTACGCAAATCTGTAATTGGATAACCCAGCGCATTTATCGCTCTCGTCACCGAAGATATCTTCATCGGCTTCTCCCTCGTCTTGTTCTCTGCTTCCAGAATATCCTCTACCGCTATCGCTCCTTTATCCAATCTTTCTTTGTATTTCAGTATCCAATCCGGTGCCCGCTCTATCCTTCCCATCTCCCCTTCCTTACACCTTTATCATTCTTTTATAAAATAGTATTGCATCATCAATATAATAAAACAAAAAGTAAGAAAGGTGGTGATTTCAAATTCCCTGCGGAAAGAAGAGAAAGCTGGCAAAGATGCGGAAGCACAAGCTGAAGAAGAGAAGGAAAAAGCTGAGATATAAGAAGTAAGCCGTTGATGACCTTCTATCCCTTTATTTTTGGCTCATGGCTTATGGTATGAACCATCGGCAGTTCCTTTATTCTACGAAAAGGTTATAAATAAAGAAGAAGATTGAAGAGAGTGAAAAGGAAAAATAGAGGGGTAGATGAAATATGAAGGAGCTAGCAGAGGTGAGGACGTTAAAAGAGGGGAGATACGTTGTTTTAGATGACGAACCGTGCATAATAACGAGCATAACAACCTCAAAGCCTGGAAAGCATGGAGCGGCGAAGGCGAGAATAGAGGGAATTGGTGTGTTTGACTCGCAAAAAAGAACGGCGATTCAGCCCGTTACTGCGAAGTTATACGTGCCAGTGATAGAGCGAAGAAGTGGTCAAGTACTTTCTGTTTCGGGGGACATAGCGCAAATTATGGATATGGAGGACTATTCAACGATTGAAATAAAAATACCGGAGGAGTTGAAGGGGAAGGGAAGGATTGAGTCGGGTAAGGAGATACCCTTTTTACATTATGAGGATAAATACAAGATAGATATGAAATGAGAAGTGGTGGCATAAATAAAAAAGGGGGGATAAAATGGCTGAGAAGAAGTTGATAGGAAAAATTACGCATTTTTTCTCGAAGATAGGCGTTGCGGTGGTAGAGTTGAGTGATGATATAAGGGTAGGGGACAGGATAAGAATAGAAGGAGCCACAACATCGTTCGACCAAGTTGTAGAATCCATGGAGATAGAGAATGAAAAAGTTGAATCCGCCACAGTGGGGCAGTCAATCGGGCTAAAAGTGAAAGACCGGGTAAGACTGCACGATAGCGTGTACAAAATAATAGAATAAAGTTGGTGGAAGTTAATAGAAGAGAATCAAAATGAAGTGGAGAGAAGGGGGGCAAATAAAAATCAGGGATATAATGGTGAAAGATGTCGCTTATGTGACATTGCCAGGGACGCGAGAGGAGATAATGGCGATTTGTAAAGAAAGATATATCTCCGGGGTTCCAGTGGTTAAAGAAGGGAAAGTAGTGGGCGTAGTCACGAGACAGGATTTGCTAAGAAATCCGGATGAGGAGCAAATAGCGTTATTGATGAGTAGAAATCCTATTACGACTGGTCCAGAAGCAACCATTGCAGAGGCGGCGAGGATAATCCTCTCGCATAGAATTCGCCGTTTGCCCGTGGTGGAGGAAGAAATGCTTGTTGGAATAATAACAGTCGCAGACATTGTGAGGAAAATAGCGGAGCTTGGCTATAAGGAGCCCATAGGCGATTACATAGGCGATAAGACCATAGCAATATGGGATGGGATGCCTTTATCGGTTGCAGGCAGAATAATGGAGCTTGCAAAGGTAAAAGCAGTTCCAGTTCTGAGTTCAGATTTAGAGCTCGTCGGACTGATAACAGACCGTGATTTGATAAATGCTGCGATGATAGAGGACGCAACAGAGGATTCTGATTTATCTTTAGGTTCTGATGAGGATGAATGGACTTGGGAAGGTATGAGGGATACCATGAGACTATATTACAGCGTATCAAAAATAAAATTACCAGATAAGCTTGTGGGGGAGGTAATGGTTAAGGAGGTGGTTACAGCGACTCGTAATTGTGAAGTGAGTGAATGTGCGGCGAAGATGAGCGAAAACAAGTTCGACCAGCTTCCTGTTGTCTCCACAAAGGGCAAATTGTTCGGCATGCTTCTCGACAGAGATCTTCTGAAGATTTTTGCGAAGTAGGAGGGGATAAAAAATGAGTTTCTTTGGAGGGGTGTTCAAACAGCGAAGAGCGCGGTATGAGATGGATGAAGATGAGAAGTTTTATTTGATGAGTTGTTCCGACCTGCTGGGAGAAATAACATCTGTTATAGACGGCATAGTAGTCATGCATGATTTCTTCTGGGAGAAGATCGCAGAGAGTAAATACGAAAAAGAGATGAGAAAGTGCGGAGAGGCTACGAAGAATACACTTAGTGAGGCTGAGTATATTAAGGCTCCGGATAGGTTTAAAAAGATGCATGAGCACCTTGTGAATGGGCTCAGATATTTTGAGGATTCGTACAAAGAATCTTTGGTTTATTTAACCGACAGGCAGAGGGGGCATATAGCTAAAGCGATAGAATTAGCACTGTTAGGGAGTGCAGAACTTAGGGATGGGAACAAGCAGTGGGAGAGGATAAAGGAAAAGGCGAGGATAGAGTAGCGCCAATGCAAAATGAAAAATGCAAAGGGCGAAGTACAAACAAAATAAGAAATGGCGAGTGCTAGCAGTAAAGAGAGGAGCCGAGATGGAATAGCAGAACTTGCACGTAGAAGAGGATTCTTATGGCAAGCTTTCGAGATATACGGAGGTGCGTCTGGCTTCTATGACTACGGTCCCCTGGGTGCGTTACTGAAGAGGAGGGTGGAAGAGGCATGGAGAAAATTTTATTTGAGAGAAGGTTTTTATGAAATAGAAACGACGAACGTTGCTCCGAGGGAGATATTTGAGGCTTCTGGACATTTAGAAAGTTTTACCGACAGGGCTGTGGTATGCAAGCATTGCAAGAGCTTTTTTCGTGTGAGTGAAGGTGTAGATGTGCGTGGTAAATGCCCTGAATGTGGAGGAGAGCTTGAAGCAGCAGGGGAGATTAATCTGATGTTCCAGACAAGAATAGGCTTGTCAAAAGAAGAAAGGGATGAAGAAGCACAAGAGAAAACCGAAGGATATCTGAGACCTGAGACAGCGCAAGGCATTTTCATCAATTTCCAACGATTGCTAAGGTTCAATCGTGATAAGTTGCCCTTTGGTGTGATACAAATAGGAAAGGCGTACAGGAACGAGATTTCACCCAGGAAGAGCCTTATTCGGCTGCGTGAGTTCACAATGGCAGAGGCGGAGGTCTTTGTGGACCCCGGAGAGAAAAGCAATCATCCGAGGTTTGATGAGGTAAAGGATAGGATGCTATGGTTTGTTCCCAGTGAAGGAGAAGGAGGGGAAAAGAGTTTAGAGGAAGCAGTAAGGAGCGGGATAATTTCAAACGAGTATTTGGGCTATCATATAGTGAAGGTAGAGGAATTTCTGGAGAGAATAGGCATTCCGCGGGATAAACTTCGATTCAGGCAGCATAGGCCGGAGGAGATGGCACATTATGCAAGGGATTGCTGGGATGCGGAGTTCTTAAGCGATAGATATGGATGGATGGAGATTGTAGGTGTGGCGGATAGAGGAGATTATGACCTTTCGTCACATGCATCACATTCGAATACAGATATAGGGGTGCATGTCCAATTACCAGCCCGAGAGGGTGAGACTGTGAAGACAAAGGCAAAGATAACACCACATGTAATTGAACCCTCCTATGGTATAGATCGGATAATTTATGCCTTGTTGGAAAGTTCTTTTTACGAAGAGCAAGTGGGAAAAGAAAAAAGAAAAGTGCTGAGGCTTAAAAACGAGATAGCACCAATAATAGCTGCTGTGTTCCCATTGCTAAACCGGGATGAACTGAAGAGCAAAGCAAAGGAAGTATTTCAGATGTTAAGGGATACATCAATATTCGTTGAATATGACGATTCCGGTAGTATTGGCAGGAGGTATCGGCGTCAGGATGAGATAGGCACGCCTTATTGTATTACCATCGATTATGAAACGCTGGCAGACGATACGGTGACAGTAAGGGAAAGGGATACAATGAAACAGGTTCGTGTTCCGATTGGGAAGCTCGAAGAGGTACTGGTATAACCAAGCAAAGCAGTTAAAGAACATTACACCAGCACATCCAGATACTTCCGGTATTCTTCAACCCCTACCGGTCTGCCGGACCAGTATTTTTTCACGTCTCCTTTGTGGATGACCGCGGTAAGAGGGAGCAGCTTTTCACCTTCTCCCTGATGTATAATATGATAGAGCGCGCCTTCAGAGGAGCTATCATAAATCTCATAAAAAACAACTCTATCACCATACAATCGTTGCAACTCTTCGATATTCGGCTGGTCGCGCTCGCATATCACGCACACTGTATCATTGCAAGGGTCTCGTCTTATGTTCAACACAACAGGGCGTTTGAATTCCAGTATCTTGGAAACTGCTCGCGCTACGCCCTTGTATTTCTCTTGAATATACCTCTCGATCACGCTCCCATGCTCCTCTACTACTCGCTCCAAGCTCATTGAATATTTGGCTGCGAGTGTTTGCACCACTTTCTCCTTAAATGCTTGCTGGTGCTGTGTGACTATGGTTTTAAGCTTCATATTATAAATAATATTGAAAATTCTATGATTTAAAAATATCCTCTTAGTAGGTAGGTGATGAACAAAATATTTTCGCCTGAGGCACCCATGACCGAGAAGATCTGCTCGCTAAGCGAGAGTTATAGGCTACTTCCAATCCATAGGGTATTACTCGGACATGATGGGTCTATGACAAATCTTCTGGAGCTGATCTCATGCTGCGAAGTTGTGCTTCGTACAATCAAGCAATCAGTGGTTCCTTCACCCCGGGAAGTAGCTGACCTACTTGCGGTAGATGCTGGTGAGCCAGTAAACGAACGAGACATCCTAATCGTTAGAAGCAGGGACGATACGCCGCTCCTCTACGCAAGGTCGTATATCCCTATATCGAGGCTAAAACGCGCCTTCAAAGCAGACTTGATGAGAGCCGACATCCCTATCGGTAAAATTCTACAAAAGTATAGAATCGAAGCAAGGAGAGATATTCTGGATGTCGGCTACTTGAGTAGCGATCGTCGCCTTGAGAAACTATTAGCTTATCCCGGCCCTTACCTATGGAGAACGTATAACATCATTACACATGGAAAAACGCTGATCACGGTAAAAGAGTACTTCTCAGCCTCGCTCTAAATTGTTTTCATCTATATATGAGATATGAAAGAAAAGCCTTACTTAAACTGAGAACTTACTTTTTATACATATACAAAAATAAAGCATGGAACAGAGCATCAAAGCCAAATTCACTGGTGCATTAATAGGCGGAGCCATAGGAGACGCATTTGGTGCTCCTATGGAAGGCAATAGCATGGAGAATATCAAGTCGGTGTATGGCGATGCGCTGAAAATGATTTCGGGTCGCTATACTGACGATACAGAGATGATGATAGGAGTTGCAGAATCTTTGATCGAGAACAGGGGCTTCAATGGAGAGGACATGGCAGCGAAGTTCATCCGGAATTATCACGCGAGAAGAGGATATGGCCCGGGGTCAAAAGAAGCATTGAGAAGGATACGCGAGGGGGCGAGTTGGGAAGAAGCATCGGGGAAACTGTTTGGTGGTAAAGGTTCTTATGGAAACGGAGCTGCAATGCGAATTGCTCCTGTGGGCGTTTTTTATTACGATGATACAGATAAGTTAAGGGAAATAGCGTATAAGGCAAGTCATATCACGCATTCTCACGAGCTTGGCAAAGAAGGTGCGGCTTTACAGGCGTTCTCCATCGCCTTAGCAGTGACTGGTATCGAAAAAGAAGTGATGTTGCATGAACTAAAAAAATTTGTCAGGAGCGAGCTATATAAGGAAAAGATAAGGAAAATAGAAGCACTTTTGGCGAAGGAATCGGATAAAAAAGAGATAATTTTTGAATTGGGGAATGGAGAAGAGGCTTTTAACTCCGTACCAACTGCAATTTACTCTTTTCTCCGCTTCAACAGTTTTAAGGACGCTGTTGTCTATGCAGTAAGTTTAGGGGGCGACACCGACACCATAGGTGCGATGACAGGGGCAATAAACGGTGCTTATTATGGCGAAGGAGGCGTTCCAGTGGAGTGGGCGGAGAAGCTGGAGGAGGGTAAAAAGGGTAGGAGTTATATAAGGTGGTTGGGAGAGGAGCTGTATCGTATCAAATTGAAATTGATGCAAGAATCATCATAAAATGGGAGGCGGAGATGAATGGCAATATATTCAAAGCATTGAGCAGTAAAATGCGAGTAGATATGTTAAAGCTTTTGATGATGCGCGAGTATCACGTATCAGGTTTAGCAAAAGCGTTAGATATATCGGTGCCCGTTGCAGCAAAGCACGTTAAGGTTTTAGAGAATGCAGAACTGGTAAAAAGGAAAAAATTCGGTAAGACGCATGTGTTAAGGGTGAATAAAGAGAAGCTGTATGAAGCTATGGCGATTTTTAGCGCGGATTATGAAGTAAAAGTTCAGAAGGGTGCGAGCATATTGGATGCGTTAAAGGAAGTTGCAGGTGTAGGAATAAAGAGAGTAGGAGATAAAGAGTTCATTGTATCGATAGATGAAGAAGAGGGGTTTTTTGTTTATGAAGTGAATGGAAAATCCCCGAATGTGCCTATTAACGAATATAAGATGGAAAAGGGAGTTGAAATAGAAATAAAACGGTTAGTTCCTGTCCTTAAGAAAAAAGTACGGGTACGATTAAAGTAGGAAATGGAAAAAGCAAAGCACCCTCCTGTTTATCTCGAAACTTATGAAAGAGGAGTGCTCGACAAAAGAACAGAGATGTTAGGGGAGATACTAAACGAGTGTAAACTATGTCCAAGGGCATGCGGCGTTAACAGGAACAAAGGAGAAAAAGGTTATTGCAAATCAGATAAACATTTGATGGTCTCCAGCGTGCAACCGCATTTTGGTGAAGAAGGCGTGTTGGTTGGGACTCACGGCTCAGGAACGATATTTCTTACGAATTGTAACCTGGGGTGCATATACTGCCAAAATTATGATATAAGTCACATGGGATACGGGCAAAGGGTAACGGAAGAGGAACTTGCACTTAGTATGCTCAGTCTGCAAGAAAGAGGGTGTCATAATATCAATTTTGTTACACCGACACATTACACCCCGCAAATAGTGAAAGCGCTGAGAATAGGAGTAGAAAAAGGGCTTCGCATCCCCATCGTTTATAATTGTGGCGGATACGAATCGAAAAGCACCATAGAGTTACTGGATGGCATTGTGGATATATATATGCCGGACATAAAGTATAGCGATGCGGAAAATGCAAAGAAATATTCTAATGCGCCGGATTACTTCGATAGATGTAAAGAAGCGGTAAGGGAAATGCACCGTCAAGTTGGCGATTTAAAGGTGGATGAAAGGGGAATAGCATGGCGAGGGTTGTTGATAAGACATTTGGTGCTTCCAAATAGGTTAGCAGGGTCCACTGACGTTTTAAAGTTCATTGCTACTGAGATATCAAGAGAATCGTACGTAAATATAATGCTGCAATATAGACCTATGTATAAAGCGTATGAGTATAGGGAACTGAATAGAGGAATAAAAATGAGTGAATACCGTGAAGCAATAGATATTGCGAGGGAATGGGGTTTGCACAGGGGATTTGAACGAGTGTGAATCAATTGCTGGGGAATGGAGCCAAATACCGTCCCAAGCGAAGTGCAAATCTTACCTAATAATCCCCAATTGGAAGCATAAAGCATCCATTATCGCTTCCTGCAGTTCCTGATCATCAATTTTACCTATCTCTTTTGTTAAACGCTTCTTATCAAAAGTCCTTATTTGATAGCACAGCACAATAGATTCCTTCTCCAATCCACCAATACCCGCAGGTATTACCTCATTGGAATAATTCGCCTGCCTGATTTTCTTGAAGTTATAGGGAGAACACTTACAACTGGCAAAATTTGATTTATCTCTTCCTCGCTTATTACCAGAACGGGTCGAGTTTTTTCCTTGTTCTGAACCAATTACGGGGTCAAGATTTGCGAGAAATGTATGCCATCTATACTCCATCTCTCTCCCATCCCTCTAAATCAACTGCTTTAAAGTCCTCTGAAATCCCTTTAAGGTCATCCAGAAAGAGATCATCCCTCATCGCTTCTTTTAGCTCGTTGATTTTCTGCTTAAAATTATCAGATCTTTTCTTGATAATCAAAATCACTTCTGCTATCTCATTTTCAGGTATATACTGAGGAATGTTTATTTTTATCTCATGATCTTTGGATACCCTTACTATTTTTTTGATTGCTTCCATGGTTTTATTTTTGCTGCATTTCACCAATTATATTATATGTGCAAGCACAATAAATAAAAAGGTAGCACGTGCATAAATAAAAGCAGGATATGGTAAATTTCAATGAAGGAGAAGGACGAAATAAGATTCCTGGGTACAGCAGGTGCGAGATTTGTAATGATAACGCAGTTTCGCTCTTCTGGAGGTACTGTTCTCAGCCTGAAAGGTACGAATGTCCTTATAGACCCGGGTCCGGGGACACTGGTAAGATTCGCAACCTGCAAGCCGAGGCTCAACCCTGCTAAACTGCATGCTATTATCTTAACCCATAAGCATTTAGACCATTCTAATGACGTGAACGTGATGATAGAAGCAATGACCGAAGGTGGGTTCAAACACAGGGGAGTGCTTCTGTGTCCAAAAGATGCGTTGTCGGACGAAGGCGATGCGGTTGTTTTGAACTATTATAGAGGACTTCTGGAAAGGGTAGAAGTGTTAAAAGAAGGGGGGACTTATTTTGTTGGTTCCGTTGAAATAAGCGCACCTAAAAGGCACGTACATAGCGTAGAAACTTATGGGCTGAACATAAAAGAAAGAGGCGAAAATAAGACAAAAGTTTCTTTTATCGTGGATACGCTCTATTTTGATGGGTTGGAGAATTATTACGAGGGGAAAGTGCTCGTGATGAATGTGGCGATGTATAAAAGGCGAGAGGGTGTGGACCATCTCTGCGTTGAGGATGCGAAAAGGATTATAGAAGTGAGAAGACCAAAGGTTGCGATACTCACGCATTTCGGCATGACCATGCTTAGAAACAAGCCCTGGGAGATAGCAAAGCAGCTAAGCGTGGAAACGGGTGTGGAAGTAATAGCTGCAAGAGATGGTATGAAATTCGAGCTGAGTGGTTTTTAGTTGATTATTCTATTATATTAATTAAGATTACTTACTACTGCTCGCTCATCACCTTCTCAACCTTAACCCGTCTTCATCTGCATATTTCTCTATCAGCATGCTTAGTTCTTTGCTATACCACCCTTTCTTAATAAACCGTGGATAGATGGGCAACCGTTCTCGTAATTCATAAGGCGCAACTATTCTTCTCAGTTCCTCTTCACGCGGCCATGGTAATTCCGGGTTTATGTAATCCGGCGTTTTCTCCGATATTCCACCCATGTCCGATGCTCCAAGTTCTATTAATTCTTTGGGTGAAGTTAAATTTGGTGGAACCTGTATCGCTATTTCTTCAGGCAATATTGCGCGCGCTGCACGGACAACTTTCCTCAGTTCCTCAAAGCTCGGTGGTCTCTTGTTCCACATCGGCGTGAAGGGCTTGGGAATGAAAGGCTGGATAATAACTTCCTGTATGTGCCCGTATTTATCGTGCAGCGACTTAATAGCCTCTAAAGAGCGTAGATGATCCACAGGCTTTTCTCCTATGCCAATCAACAAGCCGGTAGTGAAAGGTATCTTGAGTTCTCCAGCCGCTGCAATCATTTTCAATCTCTCTACCGGGACTTTTCCTGGGGAGTGCTTATGCGCTCGCACCTCTGCTACTGTTTCGAGCATCAAGCCCATTGATGCATTCAGTTCTTGCAACTCCTTCAGTTCCTCCCTGTTTAGCACACCCAAATTACAGTGCGGTAGTAATCCATGCTTTATTGCAAGTTTGCACAGCTCTTTCGTGTATTCAATAAGAGAGGAATAGCCATAGTCAAGAATCTTTTGTTTGAAGAAAGAAGCAAGTTTTGCAAGCTCAGGCTTCTCGCCAGCAGTAAAAAGAGCTTCTGTTGCAGCTCCGTTGTCTTTTATGAGTGCTAAAAATTCTTTTAAGCTTATTAAGTAAGCATCGTCAGGGCTACGAGCTCTGAATCCACAATATTCACATCCGTTCCTGCAGATGTTCGTCACCGGGATAAAGATGTTTTTAGAGAAGGTGATGTAATTGTTTTTCATCTTTGTGTTCACCGTATAAACACCATTTAGGTTTCCAGGTTGAAGTTGAAGAATCCAAATCCAAAATCTCCACCGTTGCTGCGTTCTTAAACTCTTTATCTTCCCCCCCCATGCTTCGCGCGGTTATGTCAATATAATAAGTCCCCGGTTCTATCGAGTAGGTACTCCATGTTCCATTATAAACTCCATCCCTGTCAAAATCGGTAAGCATGACTTTGAACACTTCTTCTTCCCCCTCATCCTCTCTGTATAGATGCATAGAAGCAGTCGCAAATATCGGAGGTGGATAAATCGGTATTTTTGCCGATATCTTTATCTTCTCTCCTTTTAATCCCGATGCTGGTGTCACTATTACGGTATCATTTTCATCAGATATATTGGAAGTTGTAACAACCGATTTGGGTTTCTCAGCCTGAGTCTCAGATTTGCGTAAAATCATATTCACTGCGGATTCTACATCCAGGACTCCATATCCATACGTTTTATCCGGACCCGTCTGCCCTTTATCTTCTGCCGTCTCGAGTAGGATCCTTTTTATTTCGGAAGGCTTGAGGCTTGAGTTGCATTCGAATAGCAATGCAGCAGCACCTGCAACTTCCGGTGTTGCCATTGATGTCCCGCTAAATGTGGTATACCCATGATCAGAATTCGCTTTCGCTGCTGTGATTTGAACACCAACGGCGCATATATCGGGCTTAAGTCTTTCATCGGAAGTATTCCCCCAGGAAGAAAATGTGGCTACTCTGCCATTATCATCCACGGCACCAACGGTGATTACCTTTTTTGCACAACCCGGAATACCAACCGTGTTATCTCCGGGACCAGTATTGCCAGCGGCAACGCACACTACGAGTCCTGCATCTACTGCGTTGTCGCATGCTTCCTCTAAAGGAGTAGAACCGTCACTATTTATTCCTGCTCCTAAGCTTAGCGAGATCACCTTAATATTGTATTTCTCTTTCTCTTGCACACACCATTCTATTCCTGAGATCACATCTGAAATATAACCGCTTCCACGAGAATCCAATACTTTCACACCCACCAGTTCTGCACCGGGAGCAACGCCAACGTATTTCGACCCGCCACCAGTTCCGGCTGCGATAGCCGCGCAGTGTGTTCCATGTCCATTATCATCGTAGCACTTATTCCTGCCATTCACAAAGTCCTTAAACGCAATTACTTTGGGATCGTGTGTTGAAGGATCGTCATCCAAATCGTCTAAACATTCGTGATTTGCATCAATACCTGTGTCAACAACTGCAATCGTGACTCCGTCCCCCTTTATTCTCCCTCCTATTCCCGCTACAACTTCGTTTGCTTTTATCTCGACAAGGGCGGAGTCTAAGAACGTATGCACCTTCTTGTCTTCATAGACCATCTTCACTCCAGAAAGGTTCGATATAGCCGCTAAATTCACCGCGGATGTCCTTATTGCACAACCATTTAGTATATCAAAGGACGCCTTCACCTCACCAAAAGGCGCGTATCTACTGGGCGAGTATTTCTTATCATGCATTACGATTATATTTATGCTCTTGCCCTTATCTCCCAGACACCACTCCAGAGAATCCTCTATCCTGTTCGCGTTCTTATCAAGAGGATTGCCTATCTTTACCATTGCTGCATCGTCGACCTTCTTCTCGTTTCCCTTTTTGTCCCTTGCGGTAATGTCTATGGAATACGTACCTGAATCCACGAAGTAGGTATGCCAGGTTGCTGTGTAGTATTCTCCGAGACGAACCATTGGAATATCCTTGCTGTAACTCTGAAAGTTTATTTGCGCCCACACCATTCCCAAACCAGAGGGGTCAGAGACATTTGCATAGATTTTTACTGGCGTTCCGGGAATAGTTGAATTTGGAGTGACAGTAACATTAGAAATCGTGGGACCTTCCTCCTCTACGGTTGCTACATCTTCTAACTCCACTACACCTCTATCTCGATCAGTGGCAACGACGTCAATGTAATATATCCCACGATCGTCAGAAGATGTATGCCATCCCCCCCCAGATGCTGCTCCGGAAATAACCAATACCAAGACTACGATTACAAATGCAAAACCAATGCTTATGTTTATCCGCACTTCCCCACTTTTCAATTCCCCTGGCATAAAAAATTTACGATATTATCTCTATCTCTCTTATATTCCTTTCTAAAGCCTCGTTACCCCGACTATCGGTTGCACCAATATCAACAGAGTATGTCCCAGCTTCGGTGTAAATCATTGTGTGCCATGTTCCAGTGTAAACACCTTCCCCACTGCCAGTAGGAGACATAAAGATAGTTATCACAGTTTCTCCCTCTTTATTGATGTAAGCCCTAACCCATCTCACTCCTGAAGGGTCCGAGACATGTGCAGAGATATTTATTGAAGTTCCTGGAGGTACATGATTTGGACTTACGGTTACATTCGAGATGGTTGGACCTTCGGTATCAACGGGTATCTCAACATCATGCGCCTCAGCTAATGCGTCATTCCCTCTATTGTCTGTTGCGCTTATGTCAATATTGTATATGCCGCCCTCTGTATAGATCATTGTATGCCAGGTTCCAGTATAAATCCCGTCTTTATCGGGATCCGCCATGAACACGGTTGTGATAGTTTCTCCTTCTCTATTAATGATGCCCCTGACACTTCTTACTCCAGAAAGATCATCGCGGACTTCCGCAGAGATACGTATTGGGGTACCTGGCTCTGCCGATGTTGGGCTTATAACTATATCTGAGATGATTGGGGCTTCAGTATCAACAGGTATCTCCAATATCTCAACATCAGGCGCCTTAGCTAATGCCTCATTGCCTTTATTGTCTGTTGCACCTATGTCAATATTGTAAATGCCGCCCGGTGTAAAAAGCATCGTGCGCCAGGTCCCCGTATAAATTCCGTCTCTATCAGGATCCGACATGAACACGGTTGCGACATCTTCTCCTTCTCTATTCACGATGCCCCTGACGCTTCTTATTCCAGAAAGATCATCGCGGACTTCCGCAGAGATATTTATTGGAATACCGGGCTCCGCAGGAGTTGGACTTACCGTTATATCCAAAACAATCGGAGCTTCGGTATCAATGGGGATTTCCACTTTGGGTGCCTCCTTCAATGCCTCATTTCCCTCTGTATCTATTGCACGTATGGAGATGTTATAAATCCCGCCCTCTGTGAAGATCATCGTGCGCCAAGTTCCCGTATATACCCCTCCTGTTCCTCCAGGCCCCGACAGCCAAGTTGTCCATGCGACTTCTCCCTCTTTAGTAATGAAAGCCATAACCCATCTTATCCCGGAATAATCAAATATATCTGCGGAGATGTTTATTGATTCGCCAGGGAGTGCATAAGTCGGAGTTACTTTTACATCTGAAATGGTGGGAGCAATTGCAAAGACCTCAAAGTTTACGGTATTTGATCCCACATTTCCTGAAAGGTCCTCCGCATAGACGGTTAAATTGTGTGGTCCATTCTCTAACTTCTCTAAGGTTGTGTTCCCTATTAATGTTACGTTTTCAGCGCCGTCCATGCTATAACCTGCCCATCTTGTAGGCTCGTTTACCGCATAGATTAAATCAACAGAAGATGTATCATAAGTCCTGCCTTCTTCTGGCGATATGATCGTTACCTCAGGAGGCGAGCAATCGCGCCAGTGCTTCTCGTGCGTTTCTGTATCCTCATTACCTTCCGCATCGGAAGCAACAATAGTGATATTTAAAGTGGTACATGCTGTCTGAGCGGGAATGGTCGCAGTCCAGTTCCCATCGGTTGCGGAACCACTATTCAAAGACATCTCAACCGCTGTTC
>QMVO01000012.1 GCA_003661125.1 Methanosarcinales archaeon | reverse complement strand
GGCTGGAATCGAATTTTATGGATTTTTATGGTGTACTTTTAAAATTTGAGAAAAGAATATGCAGGAATATGCAAAAAATCAATTTAGAATTATGGATTATGGGTCGCGTTACGGAGGGGGCTAGAGGAGATTGGTAAAATGGAGTGCTTTCGAGTTCTGCTCAGAAAGGATGCCTTGGAATTTCATTCTGAGTCGGAGAGGTTGGGGCTCATGAGTGGTGTGTTGTTGGTAATGTGAAAAGTTTTAATTAAATATAGGGTATAAATTATAAAACAGCATGACCAAAAATACCGTAAACAAAGATTTTTAGGAAATAGCCCGGGAGATTTAGCAGTTTCTATCCCCTTCTATATGCCTCCAGTTTTGCCTTAACCCAGGCGTATGGAATAGCACTACCACCTTTCAACAGCGTAGGCTGCTCAACGAGGAAATCCTCACACAGTCGTTCATGTTCGTATAAACTCACCGCCTGTTCTTCCTCATGATTAAAAATCTCAATGCATTCCTCAATTCTTCCCTTCCACAACTGGTCGAAACTGTACTCTTCTGCGGGCTTATCCCACCTTAACCCCTTAAAAACTCGGCGCTCTTAACTCACCGCCACCCTAACTTCAAATCCTTTATTTCGCGCTTCAACATTCAACGCCGCCGGGAACAACTGGTTACAGCCACGCATACGCTATCTACAATAAAGGACTGTTCATACGTTTGTGGACTTCCTTGCAAGGCTCTAATACCGCCACCAGAAGGAGAAGTACTTCCAACATTAACACCAATCGGACTAATAGCATTGGTGGGCTTGCTTTCGGTAATCGCTACAATAAGCATAAGCACAAGCATAAGGAAAAAGAGGCGATAGACTATTTTCTTCCCTTTTCCCCTTTCTTTTAGTATTTTTTAACACCCCCACCGTGAGGATCAATAGATTATACTTTCTGGAGCTATATCCTCATCCGGCGGCTCTATCAATTCCTTATCCAGTGGGTAAGGCAGGGAAAAGCCAATATCTGTACATCCTTCGTCAGGCGTTACTCCGTAAACGACATCGTTTGAATAACGCACCTCCTTCGCTCCTAAATACTCCATTACCTCCACGAGGCGCTGACGAATGCCCTCCCACCGTGGATTACACTTCTCCGGTTCCACGTATCGTGGGCTGAGGTACCACGTGGCATAGCTCCTTCCTTTCCATTCAAAAACCTTCCATGTAGGAATGATTTCTTTTTCCCCCTTCCCGTAATCCATCTCCACACAACCAAATTTTCTGATTAGTTCTTCCTGCGTCCTGTTCTTCTCGTTAGGGATAAAAGCTACGATTCTTAACTCACATCATCACCTCTATCTGCGCATATATCTGCTCATCCGTGAAATGCCTCATTGAAATTGCCCCGGACGGACATGCAGACCCGCAGGAACCACATCCTTTACATACCACCTCATTCACTCTCATCACTCCGGCTTTGAGAGAAAGAGCATCAAAAGGACATATTGCTTCACACGTCCCGCAACCCACGCAAACTGCTTCATTTACACTCGCTACTAACGGCTCCACCTCTACTTCACCGCGCATCAGCGGTATCGAAGCTCTAATTGCCGCACCAACCGCCTGTGTAACGCTGTCAGGGATATCCTTCGGAGACTGGCAGCATCCCGCGATGAAAATACCATCTGTGAACGTATCTAAGGGACGGAGTTTTGGATGCGCCTCTAAGAAGAATCCATCCGCGCTTTTCGATATCTTCAATATTTTCGCGAGTTCATCCGCGTCCCTTCTTGGCACAATTGCATTCGCCAGAACGACCATATCCGCTTCTATTTTTAAATTTTCACCCTCAATTATCGTTTTTATTACTACCTTTTCATCCGCCTCATTTCTTTTCACTATCTCTACGGGATCCTCAAGCTCTTTTCTTATGTATTCCACTCCCTCATCCTTCGATCTATTATAGAACTCCTCAAACCCCTTTCCATATGCTCTCACGTCATTGTATAGTACTTTTACCCTCGCATCAGGAATTTTTTCTTTTACCAGATGCGCCTGTTTCGCTATATACATGCAGCACACACGAGAACAGTATTCACATTCATCTTCCTTGCGAGAACGAGAACCAATGCAAGAGATGAAAACTACTTCTTTTGGCTCCTTCCCGTTTATTATAATCTTTCCGCCGGTGGGGCCCGAAGCAACAGAAAGCCTTTCAAATTCCAATCCGGTTAGAACCTCATCGTATTTATAGCCATAGTCTGGTTTTTCCTCCAGGTCGAGTAGCTCGTATCCTGTCGCAACCACAATCGTCCCTACCTCTACTTCTATTTCTTCCTCGCGCTGCTCGAAATCAATCGCATCCGCTGGACACGCTTCTTTACACGCTGGATATTTACCACACTTTCCTTTCGTTAGGTATAAGCAATGTTCTGCATCTACGGTGTATATGAGAGGAACCGCTTGTGGAAAAGGGACGTATATTGCACTTCTTTTCCCCAATCCAGCTTCAAATTCATTCGAGATGCTGTCACGAAGCCGGCATGCATCTGCACATTCACCACATCCGGTGCATTTATGCTCATCCACGTAACGAGGTATCTTCTTTATCTTCACATTATAGTTCCCTATATACCCACTCACCTCTTTCACCTCAGAATAAGTGAGTAACTGGATATTCTTGTGCCTTTCCACTTCCACCATCTTCGGTGTGAGAATGCAAGCCGAGCAATCTAAAGTCGGGAACGTCTTATCGAGTTGAGCCATGTGTCCGCCGATAGAAGGCTCTTTTTCTACTAAATACGTCTCAAATCCTTTGTCCGCAATCTCCAAAGCGGCATAGATCCCTGCTACTCCGCCCCCTATCACCAGTGCTCTTGGTATAACGCCCACTTTTTTCCGCTCCAGGGGTTCTAACAACGCAGCTTTACCGACTGCCGAAGCTACCAAATCCTTTGCCTTCTCTGTCGCTTTATCTTTATCCGAATGAACCCAGGCGCACTGCTCCCTCAGGTTTGCCATTTCAAAACAATAAGGATTCACGCCTGCATCTTCACACGCATTTCTGAATGTGGGTTCGTGCATCCTTGGAGAGCAGGAGGCAACAACAACTCGGTTCAACCCGTGCTCTTTTATATCACTCTTTATTAATTCCTGACCGGGATCTGAGCACATATACTGGTAATCTCTCGCAATAACTACGCATGGCATATCGTTTGCAAACCTTGCTACTTCTTTCACATCCACCGTTGCCGCGATGTTCACACCGCAATGGCAGATATAAACACCTATCCTGGGAGTTTCTATACCTTCTATCATTTTTTAAGAGGTGAAAATCTTATATTTAACATCCTCATCTATTATTTCCTCTTCTATTCGCTTTGCAATTATCTTTTCAGGATGATGAAGCCCTTTTACTCTTTTCGTGAGGTCTTCAAAATCGGAAAACGCTCCTTTTCTCCTTTCCTCCAATATCGCCCACATCAATTTCTTCCCTATTCCGGGCAACAAATCAAGTGTATGCAATCTTGTGGTGATAGGTTTTGCCTCGTTGAAAATCCGTATGAACCGTTTTTCATTCTCCTTTACTAATTTTTCCAGTAAAAAAGGAAGTTCCATCTTTGCTGTCGGCGTTAGATCCTTATATCGCAGTCGCTTGATTACATGATCTATTACTTCTCGCTCGCCTTCTCCAATATACACGCGTTCGTACACTACGGCGCTTTTATCCCTCTTAGGCGAGAGCTCCATTAAGACGAATTTATCCTCCCCAATCGCCTGAATAAGTGGTTTTTTTTGATACACCGGGCGTGAGTCATCAGGGTGTCCATAGGGTAAAAAATCGAGGACGCGAGCATACCTCTCTCGTTTCTTTTCCTTCTCTTTCACACCCTTTTTTTCACGCTCATACCTTCTCATCCTTCCCCCCTCCCTCTAAAATGACCCCGTTAAGTTTAATTTAATCAAAAAACTTCGCAATCTCTTTGAGCAAGTCTTCTATTAAGATTCAAGATTCATACTTCGCAACGCAATCGAGTATTTTTTCTATATTCGCTTCTGTAAGTGTGTATCTTTCCTTCGCATATATTGCTCGCACCTCGCTTTTGCTCTTTGGCATCAGATCGGCGATCCTCACCCCTATCTCCTCTTTCATCTTCTCCAACGCCAAAAGCTCGTTTATAAGTGCCCTCGACTCTTTAGCTCCAAGTTTGGCAAACTTTGCGGTATGCTCAGAGGCTTTTCTCCTTTCATATCTCATCTCTTCCTCTTCCGTTCCCTCCTCCTCACCCTTTTCTTGTCCACTTTTCCTAAGAGCTTTCAATATTTCCTTCGCTTCTGCAAGTGTTAAAACCTGCTCACTGATTACCTCCTTTACAATCATCTTCCCCGTTCTCTCTTTCTACTTCCCGCTATAAACATAAGAAGATAAAAAGGTTTTTATGTAGTAGAGTTCATTGGTTCAGCAACGATGCACATGAAGGAGTACATAGTAAAGGACATAAACCTTGCCGAGGACGGTAAAAAGAGAATAGAGTGGGTTAGTGGGAGAATGCCGGTTTTGAGCATGATAAAGCAAAGATATGAGCATGAGAAGCCGTTAGAAGGCGTAAAGGTGACGGCGTGTTTGCATGTCACGGTTGAAACTGCGAATCTTGTCTTAACTCTAAAAGCCGGGGGTGCGGAAGTTTCGCTTACGGCTGCCAATCCTCTCTCTACCCAGGAGGACATAGCTGCTGCTTTAGCTTCCTCAGGAATAAGAACATACGCATTTCGAGGTGAGACCGAGGATGAATATTACGAATGCATAGATAAAGCGCTTAGGATAGAACCCGAGGTGGTGCTTGATGACGGCGGCGATGCCATTACTGCACTTCATACGAAGCACGAAGATCTGATGGCAAATATAAAGGGAGCATGCGAGGAGACAACTACGGGCGTAATAAGGCATCACGCAAGAGCAAGAGAGAACAAGTTGGGCTTCCCTGTAATTTCGGTTAACGATGCAGAGACGAAAATGATGTTTGATAACCGATATGGCACGGGGCAATCCACGATTCATGGGATAATGAATGCGACAAATCTCCTTCTCGCGGGTAGAGTGGTTGTGGTGGCAGGATATGGCTGGTGTGGACGAGGCGTGGCATTAAGAGCAAAGGGGCTTGGCTCATCGGTAGTGGTGGTGGAGACAAGCCCAAGAAAAGCACTGGAGGCTGTAATGGACGGCTACCGGGTGATGCCAATGCGCGAAGCAGCAAAAATCGGCGACCTCTTTATCACTGCTACTGGCGATATTTCAGTTATAAGAAGCGAGCATATCCAGTTGATGAAAGACGGTGCTACTCTCGCCAATACGGGTCATTTTAATGTCGAGATAAACGTAAAAGACTTGGAAGGGCTGGCAACTGAGAAGAAGGGAATAAAAGAGAATGTGGTTGAATACCGGCTGAAAGATGGCAGGAAACTGTATTTACTTTCCGAAGGTCGAATTGTGAATCTCACCGCGGCATACGGGCATCCTCCGGAAGTAATGGATATGAGCTTCGCAAACCAAGCATTATGCGTGAAATATATTATAGAAAATTATGATAAGTTGCGTAAAGAAGTATATTCTGTACCTAAGGAGATAGACGAGGAAGTGGCTCGATTGAAGTTGAAATCAATGGGCGTTGAGATAGAGGAACTTACGGAGGAGCAGAGGAAATATCTCGGCTCATGGGAGTTGGGGACGCAATAGAAAAACTCCAATTTCAAAATTCGGGCGAATTCAAAATCAAAGAGGAGGATAAGACGTTGAATGGGGAGAATAAAGAAGAGAGGATAGAAAGGTTACAGAGGAGATTGGAACATTGGGTTGATCATAATAAAGACCATGCGGAAAGTTTCAGGAAGGCAGCAAGAGAAGCAGAAGTGATTGGACTCGTGGATGTGAGTAAGCTTTTGAGAGAAGCGGCAAAGAGCATGGACGAATCTTCGGCTTTGTTGGATACGGCGATGAAGAAGTTATCTTAAAGCACATAAATGAAAAGTTTAGGTGTGGTTCGCAAAGCTTCAGTATCATATGACACATTCTAACCCTTAGACCCATTCGATGCTCTCAAACAAGATCCATTGCGCCGGTAGGGCAGTGGTCAACGCAAGCCCTGCAAAAATCGGGTGGTTCAAATGCTCTCTTACACTTCTTCGCATCCACTAACTTCGCTTTTCCTTCTTCCACCTTCAAAACCAACTCATCTTTGTATCTTCCTCCTTTGCCGTATATTACTTCCTCGTTCATCCTGTTCTCATCGCACACAACGACACAGATACCGCAGCCTATGCATTTCTCCTCTTCTATTATCAATCTTGTAAGTTCTTTTTCCATTCCATCATTTATTTATTTTTGAGTACACAAAAAAAATTTCCGTTAACTTTATATACTATCATTTTATTTTTAAAATTGATGACGAAAAGAAAAGGTTTGAGAGGATTGGGCACCGTGCTTCACGTCTTTGATAATAAGTTGATTGTAAAGGGAAGTAGGATAAAAGTTAAGCGTTTAATAAATTCCATAGTTGTGACAGAGGAGAAAAGGCGAATCGGAAAAGTTTACGATATCTTTGGACCTGTAAACCAGCCTTATATCGGTATAACTGTTTTTGAGGGCATAAAAGAAGAGGAGATAAAAAAGCTTGCAAATAAAAAAATATTCGTTCTCTGAGGTGTAATAGGGAGAAATGAAGAGAAGAATGAAGATGCATGAAAACAAAGAGGATGAGAAAGAAAGTGTTAGAGAAATAGGGAGAGAGAGAACCTCAGAATCTGATAGGGAACGTTTATACAGATTGAGTGAGCATCAAAAAAGAAAAAAGATGAGCACTGCAATTGCCAGACAGCGTTTAGTCGCGCAATCGGAAATAGATCGATTGTCCTCGTTGCTTTCCATACCGGAGAAGACGCGGGAAGGGAGCATGAAAATATATCGTGAAGCATGGGAAAATGACTTGATTCATGGGCGTTCAATCGAGAAAATACTGGCTGCGTCTATGTACATGGCATGTCGTAAGCATAATGTGCCAAGAACGCTTGACGAGATAGAAGATGCGACAAGGGTGGGAAGAAAGGATATAATAAAGACATGCAAGTTATTGGCAAACCGGCTGGGGTTGAGGCTTGTTCCAACGTCTCCTCTGGAATATATAAGCAGATTTTGCGCTAAATTGAATTTGAAGAAGCATGTTGAGGAACGTGCAAGGGAGATAGTGCAGAAAGCGTTAGAAAAGGATATAACAAGTGGGAGAGGTCCTACGGGCATAGCAGCATCGGCAATTTACATCGCGGCAATCTTATGTGACGATAGGAAGACACAAAAGGAGGTTGCTGAGGCTACTGGCGTCACTGAAGTGACTCTGCGTGTAAGATATAAAGAGATAGCGAGGGAATTAGGAATAAAAGTAGTGTAGATGGAGAAATTTGAGGTAATACCCGCGATAGACCTTCAAGATGGCAAATGTGTTCAATTGAGGCAGGGTAAAAAAGAAGCGGTGATATTCTCTTCAGCCGAAAATCCTGTACAAATAGCGAGGAACTGGGTTATGCTGGGTGCGACTCGGTTACACATAATTGATTTGGATGGCGCTTTTCAGGAGGAGAAGAACAACTTCGAGGTGATTAAAGATATAGCAGAATCGAACTGGGTAAAGGAAAAAGCAAAGATTCAGGTGGGTGGCGGAATCCGGTCTTACGAAACTGCGATTACACTCCTTGAGATAGGCGTGGATAGAATAATATTTGGGACCGCGGCGCTGAAGTCTCCACAGCTTATCGAAAGAATAGCAAGTGAGTTTTCTTCTGAGAGGGTGATGGTCGCGTTGGACGTAAGAAAAGGGAAAGTCGCGATCGATGGATGGAGAGAAACAACGGGGCTGAATGCGAAGGACGCGGCAAAGGAGGCAGAGAGAACAGGTGCTGGTAGTTTACTATTTACGAACATAGACGTTGAAGGTTTGATGAAGGGCATAGAGCCGGGAATAATAGAGGAGTTTGTGAGTTCTGTGAGCATTCCGGTAGTAGTATCAGGTGGGGTAAGTAGTGTGGAGGACGTGATGCGGATAAGAGAAGCAGGAGCATGCGGGGTAGTGATAGGTAGCGCATTGTATAAGGGGAAAATAGATTGGCATAGGTGTCAGAGTTTAGCGGTTTAGAGGTTTAACCAAGCCAGCGCCGCCGACAGGACTCGAACCTGTGACAAGCCGGTTAACAGCCGGGCACTCTACCAACTGAGTTACGGCGGCTCTTATCTTCTACTATTATTTATTAATTTAAACACTTTTTCTTTAATTTAATTAAATATCGCACTCCCCTTCCAGAAAAGCCAGTATTTCCTCTACTCTTGCGGTTGCAACGCAAACCACCGTATCGGCTCCCGCGTAGTAGATATAAAGAATATCATCTACAACAACAGCTCCGCAGGTAAATACAATGTTAGGAACAGCCCCGTGTAGCTCATACCATTCCACAGGCTCCAGAAGAGGACTTTTGCTTCTCATCAACACCTTTACCGGGTCTTTACGGTCTATCAAAGCCACTCCAAGTCGGTAGTGCACGTGATCATCCACCCCATGATAGATTACGAGCCATCCTTCCTTGAGTTTTATAGGTGGTGCACCACCACCGATTTTAAGATATTCCCACCCCTCTCTTGGGCTCATAACGATATTGCTATCTCGCCAATGAACAAGATCGTCGGAGTATGCGACCCATATATGTGGAGGAATTCGATGATACATCACCCACTTTCCTCCTATCTTCTCAGGGAAGAGACAGAAGTGCTTGTTATCAACACCCGGAAAGGGATATGTCCTCCTTCCCCATTTCCACCGCTGCGCTAAGAAGTCATCCGCCTTTATGGATGTCATTGCTATCTGGATGCTTTTCCATCCAACTCTCGGTACATTTCCTACCGCGGTATAAGTGAGGTAAATTGTGTCATCAATCCTGACCAATCTGGGATCTTCAACCGTGCACTCTAAATCATTCAATGGGTCAGGCATAAATATCGGCTCATCTAACCGATCATCTATGCGAAACCCATCCTCGGAAGTCGCGTATCCAAACCTGGAAGTGCCTGTTTTCAATCCCTGCGCTCTGTATAAGATATGGAATCTTCCATCCTCGTACAGAACCGCAGAATTATACACCATATATGATTCCCATGCGTTCTCTCTCTTCGGCTTCAGTATTGGATTCCCTTTATATCTCTTCAACATTCTTTCCTTTTTTGCACTCAAAAAGCCCTAACATTTCTTCCTTATCCACGGTGGCTACGCAAACCACTTTATCCGCACCGCCATAATATATATAATACCTGTTCAGCACTTCACACGCGCCGCAAGCAAATACCACACGAGGGATCTCTCCTCGTATCTCATAATCCGCCTCTGGTTCAAGTATAGGTTCAGGATACCGGTATAACAATTTTGAAGGGTCATTCAGGCTGAACATCGCCGCTCCCAATCTATACACTCCATCCTCGTCCACCCCATGATATATCAACAACCACCCTTTTTCCGTCTTTAATGGCGGAGCACCTGCACCAATCTTCTTTCCCTCCCATTCTCCAAGCGGTATCATAATTTCCCGCTGCCCATACCAATCGACCAGGTTATCTGAGTAAGCAATCCAGATACCCATGGGCTCTTTATGCATAGGTCTATGGAGAAGCACATATTTACCGTCAATGAGCTCAGGAAAAAGGGCGGCATCTTTATCATCCCTCTCCTCCCATTCTATCTCATATCTTTCCCATTGTATAAAGTTCTTTGTGCTTGCTATACCAATCCGTACACCCCGTTCAGAATAAGCCGTATACGTCATATAAAATACGTCTTCAATTTTTACTATTCGCGGATCCTCACACCCCCGTGGTTCCAGAATCCGTTTTGGAGTGATAACAGGTTTATCAAGGCGAAAGAAGTTAAAGCCATCTATACTTACCGCATATCCAATCCTTGAAATCCCATCCACGCCCATAGCTCTGTAAAGGAGGTGAAATAGCCCATGATCGTAAACAACCGCGGGATTAAAAACATTCTTTGATTCCCATTCGCTCTCAGGTTTAGGCTTCAATATCGGGTTGCCTTCGTAACGCCTCAATTTCATCCAGCTACAATCCCCTTCCCTTCAATACCCCGGTAAAAACGTCTATGTATATGCCGGCTATTTTCTCCGCCGAATTCATGTGCGTGAACACTTCTTCCGCTTCTATAACGCGTTTTGCCATTCTTTCATCCTCACAAAAGAGGACCAACTTCCTGCACAGGTCCTCGGTATCGCTATAATATATCACTTCATCCTTTAATGGCTGGAAATAAGCAGATTGCTGCGGAATAAAGATTGGACAACCAGCACCCATTGCCTGGAAAATTACAGAGGAGAGGAGTCGGTGATACGCGTTTTGATATTTATGGAAGATAACGGCATCCGAAGCAAATAGATAATCATCAAACCGCTCGTCAGATAACGCACCCTCTTCACGCACAATCATCCATGGAGGTGCTGCCTCTTTTTCCAGCATCTCAAAGCCTGGCGAGACAACAAATAATAAGACCGATTTATACTTCAGCTCCTCACACAAGTATCTGAGATAAGGCAGATATCCCCTCTGACAGAAGGTGAAGATAATTTTCTTATCCTGAGGCAATCCAAGTCTTTTTCTGCTCTCATACTTATCTCCACGTCTTACCGGGAAACAGGGAAATGGAATGTATTTTGCGTCTGGATAAACATCGCGCAGGAACTCTTGTCTCTTATCGAAATAAATCACTTTATCCCAGATAAACTGATAAAACCACGTTTCCTTCGGTAACTTATCTTCGTGAACGATATGAACAGGAAAAGCCCGCTCTTTTATCATGGGAAATATCCTGGCAAGATGCTCTACTGGAAGCGTCCGTAAGTCCTCAACCAGGAAGATATCAAAATCTGTCGTGAGGATAGGTCTTGGGTCCAGGAAGTTTCTACCAAAGCATCTTATTACGTAGCGCTCATCTTTACCGGTAAATTTTTCGTCTCCCAATTCCTCCCTGAGAAAACTGAATACAGTTACTTTATGCCCCATCTCCAGCCATGCATTCACCAGTGCTTTTGAATGCACAGCAGCACCTGTTTCATCATTCCATGAACTCATCACCGCGATCTTCATTCGTTCTTCACTTTGGTTAATAATGAATTAAAAAGGTCTATATATAGTTTACCTATTGCCTGAGCCGAATTTCTTTTTACATATTCTTCTGCCGCTTTCATCGTGGTTTTGTATTCCTTCGACTCGTCAAAGATTGCGCACAACTTTTTCTTCAATTCCTCCTCGCCGGTATACTTCATCACTTCCTTATCAAGATATTCCACATAGTTTGAATCCCGGGCAACGATGGGGCAACCAGAGCCAAGACACTGAAGAACTGTGCTTGAAACTACCACGTGTGAGGCAGATTTCTTGTTGAAGATAAGCGCATCTGAGGCATGCAGATAGTCGTACAGTCTTTTTATGTCTGGAGCTTCTTCGACCAGTTCAATCTCCATAATCCCCTGCTTTCGTAGTTTTCTGAACTCCTGAATTCCTGTTTTATCTTTGGTCGTCACCAAAAGAAGAATCGGATAGTCCCGGCTAAGTTCTGCTATGGTAGGGACAACTTCGATAGCAGTCTTCGCTGCCGGTCCAAACCCAAATACAATTTTCTTCTCTAGAGGCAAATCCAGGTTCTTCCTCGCTTCTACCTTATCCCCTTTTGCCAGAGGACTGCAAGGATATGGTATAATATGAATTTTCTCCCGGTCATACACCTTCACGAGGAAGTTTTTGTAACGTTCATCGAAACATACAAGTGCATCCCAATCGAACTGATAGAAAGCCGGGTCTTCCGAGAGTTTTCCATCATGAATTACATTCACTGTCTTCGCCTTCTTCTTTATTCGATGAAATATCTTGCCAAGGAGGTCCTTTGGGAGCATCCCTAAATCCTGAACAACGAATATATCATAAGCGCTGGTTAAAAATGGCACGGGATTTAACTTATCTGGTGTATATCCCGAGACGGTAAAGCATCTTATGACATAATCCTCGTCTATGCCGATAATTTGCGTTCCATGAAAGGCATAATCGTAAAAGGTGAATACAGTGAGTTCGTGACTCTCTTCTACCCAAGCCCTCCCTATCAGCTCTGCAAGGAAAGATGCCCCCGAGTCTGTATTCCATCCGCCCATCATGCCTATCCTCATCTTTTCCCCTCTTTCTCCATTGACAGTGTCTCAAATAAATAAATGAACTTTTTGGCTATTACCTCCGCGGAATTCCGCTTCACATACTCTCTGGCTGCTTTTAACGCCATTTTACATCCTTCTTTATCTTCAAAGATGTCCATAAGCTTTTCCTCTATCTCATTAGATTTATACTTCAGAACTTCTTTATCAAAACACTCTACAAAATTCGAGTTATGAGCCAGAATCGGGCGCCCTCCACCCATACAGGTATGCACGGTGGATGAAAGGACAGCATATTGTGATGAGTCTGTATGGTAGATGAGACAATCACTTGCATGGAGATAGGTATAAAGTTCTTCTATGGTCAGGGCTTCTTTTCTAAGCACAATGAAACTATACCGGTGCTTTACCGCTTCAAATAGGTCGAACCAGTCATCCACGCTGGTTAAAACGAGAAGAATGAGTGGGTATTTCTTGTTCAGCCGTTCTATTCTCGGTAGATGGCAGAGGTATTTATGCAGCGAGATGCCATAGATAAGAATTATCCTTTTATTCTCCGGTAGTCCAAACTTTCGTCTCGCATCGGTTTTATCACCGTGGCAGATTGGATGACAGGGATAGGGAATGATATGAATTTTCTCAGCAGGAAAAATATCCACTAAAAACCTTTTCCAGCGCTCATCGAAGCATACAATTGCATCCCAATCGAATTTTGCAAAGTAAGGATCCTCTGGAATTCTGCCCTGGTGGGCTACAAGAACCGTTTTTGCCTTCTCTTTTATCTTAGGGAATATACCAAAGAGTTCTTTCATGGGCATTTCGGAGATATTATGATGGACAAATGCATCGTAATCTGCTTCTATGAACGGTTTTGGGTCCAAATAGTTATTGGAATAGTTTCTTACAACGAAAGGCTCGTCCTTTTCTCGCGTCTTGACCTCTTCCAGAGGTGCAAAGACAGTAAGTTTGTGTCCTTTCTCTATCCACCTTCTTCCAACCAACTCAGCATGTACCGCAGCACCACAAGGAGCGTTCCATCTTGACATCATGCCTATTTTCATCTCATTTTTCACGCTCCTCTATCTATACCATAAAGATTTAAATGTCTGCTTGCTATCACTGGCCATGAGATTGCTCTCCTATATCTTTCGGTTCTATCGAGCACATATTGCTCGAATTTCTTATCCTTAAAAAGGCGAATAACCGTTCTTGCAATTCCGGACGTGCTATATGGAAGAAGGAGAAGTTCGTCGCAAATGTTTTTAAGCTCCTCAAACTTCGGTATCCTGGAAGCAATTACCGGTCTCTTTGCTCCTATTGCGAGATGAAAAGAACCAGAAGCAGACCTATCTTCATGATAATATGGAAGCAGGACAATATCTGATGCTCCAAAAATATATGGTATATCCTCATTCGGAAAAAATCTATTTGGGAATATAACCTTATCATGGAGATTGAGTTCTTTTGTCCTTTTTCTGAGAAATTTCACGTAATCTCTTTCTTCTTTTGATGCAGTAGGTGCAAGACCGCCAGCAATAAAAAGATACACGTCTTCCACTTCTTCTCTTACCTCCTCGAGCACCTCAAGTGAAACATGCGCACCCTTAAAGGGCTTGACGAACCCAAACATAAGAAGTATCTTTCCGTCTTCAGGTAATTTTAGCCTTGACCTTGAAATTTTCTTATCCACGTTACTAAGCGCTGTTCCATGAGGGATAAGATGAATTTTATCAGAAGGTATCCCGAGCCGCTGCAATACCGCCTCCTGCGACTCAAGATGGACAATAACCTTGTCGGCAAGTTCAGCGATTCTCTTAACGAAATTCTCGTCTACCGCTCCCCTTTCTGAGATTTGGCTTGGTCTTACGCAATGGATAGTTATTATACTCCTTTTCGCTGATGCTTTCAATTCCTCGCACAGCATAGGCAGCCTTTCATCGAGCCCGTATATATTGTATTCATGTTGAATATGGACTACATCAGCATCCTTTACATTGCTAAGGATTGGTTCTACATAATTTTCATTCCTATCCCAGCAGGGAACCACCTCAAATTTACCCTGTTTGAGTGGTGACGCATCCTTCTCGGCAACCACCTTAATTTCCAATTCGTGACTCACTTTTTGGAGCCCGTGAATAAGATAATCCGTATAAGTGGCTATTCCGCACTGCTGAGGGAGATAGGTTGATACGTATGCGACTTTCATCTTTATAATACTTTCATCTCTATAATATAGATAGTTTAATTATATCTTGACATAAATAG
>QMVO01000011.1 GCA_003661125.1 Methanosarcinales archaeon | reverse complement strand
CTCTCTAATTACACCAATTTTGAAATCCCGTGTGTATTTCCTCCTTCTTTTCATCTTGCACCCCTTTTTCATTTTTTCTTATTTCTTAACTTAGTGTCTACTTTTAGGGGCGCACCCCAATAATTCCGCTGGCAAGATTAATAGCAAAAGCAAAAACAACCCCCATAGACCTCAACCAGCTTGAAGCAACACATGAAATCCTAATTGAACGACCGTGCGAGAGTGTTCTAATGTGCGAGGCGGTGAATTTAAATTATTTAGGATACTCCCAGAGAAATTGAAAAATTACAATCCAAACGTCCTCGCTACTTTTTTACAAAAAGCTGAGCGAAATCTCAAAGCTTTTCGAGATTATTTTACGGAATTAAGCGACAAGAAATATTTAGATGTTCCTGTGCACATTTTAGACGAAGATACTCGCTTTAAGACCTCTGTCCCGGATGAGAGTGTGGAAGTTGAGAGAACAATGTGGAATGAGCTTATAGTGATTGTTGAAAAGAATTAAAAGGTATACCGAGCTTCAAGTGATGAAAGGAAACAAGGTAGTGAAGTAAAGGATGGAAGGGTGAATAAAGGGGTGGCTGCCTCTCATTGGCTAACAAGATCTTACAGATGAAGATATGTTCAGAGTCCTCCCTGAGGGTACTTATTCTGTATATTCTGTAAAGATAGGTTTAACACCATCGAAAGCACGATTTTATCAGCGATCACCAAAGGAAGTGAGGGCTTTACTCGATGAAATGGAAATGGTTGATGGTTGATGAATTCTATCCTACTTCCTCAAATGACGCTTTTACTATATCCACCCCTTTATCGTTCAATTCTTTGGCTCTCTCTTCTGTTTCTGCCTCTGTAAATACCCTAAATAGTGGTTCTGTTCCAGAAGGTCTAATCGCAAGCCACTCTTTACCAAAGAATATCTTTACACCGTCTATTGTTACGATTTTATCATAATTATATTCTGAAACCTTCTTCTCGATTAATTTTAGCACTTCAAATTTTTTCTTGTCATACTCTGCTTTTGGAAAGTACACGTTTATCTTCAACTGTGCATATTCTGGAAACTCTTTGGACAATTCCGAAAGCGTTTTACCCGTATTAGCCATAAGTTCTGCTATTAAAGGTACAAGGTAGGGTCCTTCCCTTGCCCATACCCAATCTCGTATTATCGTTCCTCCATTCTCCTCCCCTCCCACTTCTGCACCTGTGTCTTTCATTATTTCTGTTATATACGGCTCGCCAATGGGAGACCATAGTACTTCTGCTTTTACCTTTTCAGCAACGTCAAGGATAACTGAGCTTGTAACAACATTTGCAACGATTTTGCTCCCGGGATTGTCTCGCAATAGGTAATAGCATGTCAGAGCAAATGTCCTATCTCCGGATATAAAATTACCTCTTTCGTCAACGAATACCGTTCTATCAGCATCGGTATCATGCGCTACTCCAAAATCAGCGTTATGCATTTTAACGAGCTCTTTGAGTTTTCCTATATTTTCTGGTCGCGGTTCTGCAGGTCTTTCTTTAAAAAATCCATCGGGAGTGCAATTAAAAGAAACTACATCAAATCCCAACTTCTCACACAAATTCGGCGTTACGTAACATGCAGCACCGCCACAGCAATCCAAAACAACCTTAAACCCAGCTTGTCGGACAATTTCTTGATTCGTTCTGCTAATAATAGCTTCAATGTACCTATCGCTAATTTTTTCTATTTGCTCTACGTTTCCTATTTCTTCCCAGGATGCCGGCAAGAATTTTTTCCCAAAATATATATCCTCGATAACCAAATCCTGTTCCGGGCTAAAAGCAGAACCATCTGCATTCCAGAGTTTTATACCATTCCATTCTGGAGGATTATGAGACGCAGAAATCATTATTCCCGCATCTGCTTTGAGATACGGGATTGTAAACGACAGAGTTGGAGTGGGAGTAATTCCTACTGTTTTTACACTGCAACCATGACTTATCAGTCCTGCTGTTAAAGCATGCACAAACATCTCCGACGACGTTCTGGTATCCTGAGCTACAACTACTGTCTTTCCCTTTCCCAGATACGTTGCCAGTGCAGCACCTAAATCAAGGGCAACCCCTGGCGAGAGATCTTTATTAGCTATCCCTCTATATCCAAATGTACCAAAGAGCCTCTTTTTTTCTCTTATTTTTATGTATTCCCCCATTTTCATCTCGTATTCCATTTTTTACCTCCCTATGTTTATAATCACTTTTATCAAGTTCCTTTCATATAATATAAAACTTCATTATAAATTGAGAGCGGTGGAGTCACTGAACTAATGATGCGGAGGAAACAATAAATAGAATGATAGCATCTACAATGTTCATTTCTTCAAAACATCTTTTATCATATCTATCCTTGCATCGGTCTTTAATGCGGTATCCGAGAAATGGGTTCTGCCCGCAGAAAAACCGTTCAATTGTAAATCATCAATTAAAGAAGAAATAGGCGGTGGAGGAACTTTCATACTCTTGCATAGCGCATGATAGTCATAATAAAAAGGTATATCCAGCTCATTTATGCATGTGGCAACGGTTTTCATTGCTTCTTTCTTCCTACCCAGCTCCCTTTTTTCCAACCCTTCATGCACCCGTTCGCAAAACCTCTTCTCTTTTATCGCTTCCACATATAAAGGACCTGCAATGCGTATTTTCGCATCACACACCTCACAGTTCTTCTTCACTTCCATTTCCAGCATATCGGAGCACGAAAAAGCGAATCTATTACCACAGGAGAAGCAATGGGCGATGAAACCAAGTCGCTTCATGCAGTCATCTGCTTTTTTCGCTCCTTTTTCCACTCCTGCTATAATTCTTATGAAATGCCCCTTGGAATAAGATAGCAGCGGCTGTATCGCTCTGTCATATCTGCACAGGTCTCTCGTTACTCTACCTAAGAGAATACGTGTTGCCATCTCTTTATGATACTCAGTGTTAAGAGGTTTTGCATCGTATTTCCTCAAGCCTCCGGAATGAGCGCCGCATAATGGTGCGGTATCCGTCGCAGTAATTAACAACATCTTCTTCACTGATTTACATGCGGCGTCCAGAAACGGAGCTGGCGATCCAAAAGGGTCTATATCCACAAAATCGTAGTTTTTCTGCAAGAGAAGCACATTCGCATTCTCGTTATATGCCTTTGCTCTTTCTCCTATTTCATTCAACTCTATATTTCGGTTTATGAGTTCGTAAGCAGACTCGCTTCGGTCATTGATAGCCACAAACAGCCCAACTTCTTTCGCTATTCTGACTCCTCTCACGCCGGTCCCTGCCAGTGCGTCTATATATCTCAGAGATGCCCGTCGTGAGGGTAGAGAAGAAACAAAAGCAGCTACTCCCGCTATGTCTATGTCCCTGCACAGTTCCATCTTCGGATTATAAAAAATAGACTTTGTGGGTTGTTTTGGCACTAATATCCTCGTGGTTCCTTCTTTTGTCTCTGAAAACATTCACACATCCAAATTCATCACTTCCTTCGCATGATCCTGTATAAACTTCCTTCTCGGCTCTACCTCTTCTCCCATCAACACCGTGAATAACCAGTCCGCCTCCGCGGCATCCTCCAAAGTCACTTGCTTTATGCCCCTTGTAAGCGGATTCATCGTGGTCTCCCATAACTGCTCTGGATTCATCTCGCCCAGACCCTTATACCTCTGTATCTTCACACCCGCATCACCTTCCTTCACGTTTAGGTCTGCCAGTATCTTTGCGTATTCGTCATCAGAAAATGCATACCTCGTCTCTTTACCCTTCTTCACCATATATAACGGCGGCAGTGCTATATACACATGGTTCGTGCTTACCAGCTCTGGCATGTATCGAAAGAAGAAAGTAAGCAATAGCGTTCTTATATGCGCACCGTCAACGTCTGCATCGCTCATTATGATTATCTTATCATAGCGTGCTTTTTGTAAATCGAAATCCTCGCCTATTCCCGCACCCAGAGCAGTAACAAGCGCACGGATTTCATTACTCTTTAATATCTTGTCCAGTCTCGCTTTCTCCACGTTCAAAATCTTACCGCGTATTGGCAGAATAGCCTGAAAATTTTTATCCCGTGCCTGTTTCGCAGAACCACCTGCGGAATCTCCCTCCACGATATAAATTTCCTTTTTCGCTGGGTCTTTCTCAGAGCAGTCCGCAAGCTTCCCGGGTAGCGAGTCGGCGAAAAAATCCTTCTTCCTTACTATTTCACGAGCATGCCGTGCTGCTTCTCGCGCCCTCGCTGCTTCCATTGCTTTCCGTATTATCGCATTCGCATCATTTGGATTCTCGTCCAGGAAATCCCACAGGTGTTCCCGCACAATTGATTCCACAATCCCCTTCACTTCACTGTTTCCAAGTTTTGTTTTTGTCTGACCCTCGAATTGTGGGTCTCTCAACTTCACACTTATTACTGCCGTGAGTCCCTCGCGCACATCCTCACCATCCAGACTGATTTTTTTGAGCATACTATTCGCTCTGCCGTATTCGTTGAGTACCCTCGTCAATGCCGCTTTAAATCCACTCAGATGCTTGCCTCCCTCTACCGTCTTCACATTATTCACAAACGAGAAGAGACTCTCTGCATAGCTGTCGTTATACTGCACGCCAATCTCTACTTTCACATTATCCTTCTCGTCTTCAAAAAGTACAGGTCTGTGTAGCACCCTCTTATCTCTGTTTATATATTCCAAGAATGAAGCAATGCCTCCTTCATACTTAAATATCTTTTCTTCATCTCTCCGTTCATCTTTCAAGCTGAGCGCAAGCCCGCGATTCAAAAACGCCAGCTCTCTCAGTCGTGTTGCTAAAATAGTGGTGTCGAATTCTAAACTCCCGAATATCTTATCGTCCGGTTTAAATGTTACCTTCGTCCCACTACCATCATTTTCATCTGAGTAGCCCAAATCTTTCAATCCGCATACCGGCTTCCCACGCTCGTATCTTTGATAATATCTCCTTCCATTTCGCCTCACTTCTACTTCCAGCCACTCTGAGAGTGCGTTTACAACCGAAATTCCAACGCCGTGCAGCCCACCTGCTACTTTATATACCTTATTATCAAATTTGCCACCTGCATGCAGCTTCGTCATCACTACTTCCACTGCAGGAAGGTTATATTCCTCATGCAGGTCAACTGGAATTCCTCTACCATTGTCATTCACCGTCACTGAGTTATCAGGGTGGATTATCACGTTAATAGAAGAGCAAAAACCTATCAAAGCTTCATCTACGCTGTTGTCTATCACTTCGCTTACTAAATGATGAAGACCTCTACTGCCGGTGTCCCCGATATACATCGCGGGTCTTTTTCGCACCGCTGTTAAGTCTTTCAGCACCTGAATATCCTTAGCGCTATAGCTTTCTTCCATTTTCTATGCTATGAATAATGCGATACATTTAAATAAAACTTTATCCAATACCCCAGGTTAATCGACTTTCAAGAATATAATTTAGCGAAAAAGCGCAAATAATCCCAAAGATGTTGGATAGAAGATAATATACGCCGATGTACGCAGTAAAGAGGTAAAGAACACTAACATTAACGGCTAATCCTCCAGAACGCCATAAATTGCTCTTGAAAATACGCTTAATGAATTGTCCTGCATCTGTGGTTTTTCTATCCCTGAATGTCCATCGGTCATTCATCATGAATTGCATCATTATGGCAATTTCAATCGCAACCACAGAAGAAAACAGATAGTACAGCCCCGCAAGGTCTGTCAATATCCAGAGGAACCCTGTGTTAATCCCTGCACCTATGACACCAACGATTGAGAATTTGATCATACGAAAAAAGTCCGCCTTCAGAGCCTCTACTCGATACAGTAGTTTCATATTTTCTTATAAATTTCCAGTCGTGCGTGCGTAGTTCTTAGGCGGAGAGAAGGGGTTTGGAACAATTAAAACCCCCTCGGTCGATAGCTTAAAACCTGCATCTTTTACTTCAGCATCTCCATCGTCTCCTCCGCCGATACACCTTCATGCACTATCTTGCTTATTGCGATGGTCATATCCATCGGGTTCTTATGCTGAAACACATTTCTACCTATTGATACACCAGAAGCCCCAGCAGCAATCGCATCTTCCACCATTTTCAACACCTCAGCATCCGTATTCGCCTTTGGACCTCCTGCTATTATCACCGGCACCGGACAACTGCTTATCACATCCTTAAACGTGTCAGGATCACCAGTATAATTTGTTTTTATAATATCTGCACCAAGTTCAGCACCCACACGTGCTACATGCTTCACCACCTCCACGTCATGCTCGCTCTTCACCTTTTTCCCTCGAGGATACATCATTGCCAGAAAAGGCATGCCCCACTCCTCACATACCATTGCAATCTCCCCCAACTCTGCAAGCATGTCCGCCTCGTTCTCCGCTCCCACATTCACGTGCATTGACACCGCATCTGCACCTAACCGTATCGCTTCCTCTACCGTTGCGACTGTAACTTTATTTAATGGGTCGGGTCCTAATGAGGTACTCGCAGATAAGTGAATTATTAGTCCTATATCCTTGCCATATCCTCTATGCCCGGCTATTACAATCCCTTTATGCACGAGAACGGCGTTTGCTCCTCCTTCTGCTACCGCATCTACTGCTCGCTTCATGTCCGTCAACCCATATATCGGACCTGACGTCACACCATGATCCATAGGGACAATAACACTTCTTCCGCTCTTCCGGTCCACGATTCTTTCCATTCTTATTCTCTTCCCTATGCCCATCCTTTCCATTCTTTCCCGTATACTCGTCATTTTCTTCCCCCTCTCTTCTTCTTCTTCCCCTTTTTATATAAATAAACCTTCTTTTATTATATTGCCATTTTTACTTGCTACAACTACTCAATTGGTTCTTAGGAAAATAAAAAGTTGGGAATGGACAAACGCACTATGAAAAGTTCAGTTCTCAAAAAGTTTTTTATACTCCACAGTGAAAGGTGGATACGGAGCAGCTATTACAGATAAAAAACAAAGGAGGAAAGCAAAGTCTATGGCAAATGAAAGAAGCTTCCCGGTATGCTGCTATTGTGGTGCTTGCGCTGCGTTCATACCGGATTTTAAGAAGTATACCAAGGAGGAAGTGGTATGGGATAAGGGCTGCGGCGGGACAGTGTCAACGGGCTTCTGTTTCAGTTTCTGTCCTCGTTCATTCGCAGTCTGTTGTTTATGTGAGGAGGAGTGTCCAAGGATGGAATATGGCGTATGTGATTTCAGTCCTTGTGCTTCCAGTCCCGAGGGACGAATCCTGGGACACTATAAAGAGATAATAAGTGCAAGAGCAACGGAGGAGGGCATAAGAGAAGTGGGGCAGGATGGCAGTCTTATAACAGCAATGCTATGTGAAGCGTTAAGAAGTGGTTTTATAGATGCTGCGGTTATCGCTACGCGGACAGAAGATTGGAAAGCCGAACCTTTTGTTGCCACCACACCGGAAGAAGTTTTGCTCGGCATAGGTCCAAAATACACTGCCTGTCCTTCTGTCATGGGTGTGTGGGAGGCGATAGACCGCGGTTATGAAAATATCGCGATGGTCGGTACTGGCTGTAAAATAGAGGCGGTGAGAAGACTTCAAGCATTGCGTGACCCTGCTTTGGAGATGGATCGAGTGAAAGTCTTAATCGGACTTTTCGACACTGAGGCTTTCTGGCACCGTGATCTGGTTATGTTCCTCGCTGAACGGAGGATAGACATCAAAGAGGTGGAAAGGTTTTACGTTACAAAGGGGAAATTCATGGTGGTTACAAAAGACAGGGAGTTCGCTATTCCAACTAAAGAACTGGACCCTTGCGTCATGGATACATGCAGGATATGTGAAGATTTCTCCTCACAGCTTGCAGATATTTCCGCAGGTTCGGTAGGTTCGCCGGATGGATACACGACATTAATAATTCGGACAAAAGCGGGAGAGGAGCTCGTTAGTATTACAGAAAGGGCAATAGAAAAGAGGGAGCTGAGCGAAGAAGGGATAAAAAAGATAGAAAGAGTTGCTTTTAATAAGAAAATGAGGAATTATGGCATGATAATGGACCAGATGGGGATCTGTTTCTCCTGCTTAACCAATCCATATTCTTTTACATTGCAAACCATAAGAAAGAGGTGATTGAAATGACAGATATATATGCAAATGCGAGGTCTACCACGGGAACGTCCGTGAGAAGGAGGGATGTGAATACGCTGAGTGGAATGTGTCCGATATGCGTGAAGGAGTGTACAGTGCTGTGCGAAATAGGAAAGAGTGCATTCAGGGGCAGAGAGGTATTGTATCCGGAACCGGAGCAATTTGGTTGGAGTACGGCTGCGTCGAACAAGGATTATGGACTTGATTGGTCAGATTTTAATATCCTTTCCCGGTTACAGGGTGCAGAAGGAATAGAACCCAATCCGGATGTCGCTTTGTTCCACAACGTGAATATAGAATCGAAGATGGGTGGAATTCCGCTAAAAATTCCCCTGGCAATCGGCGCCTTCGGGTCCACTGACGTAGGAAAAAACAACTGGGATGCGCTTGCAATCGGTGCTGCGCTGTCAGGAATAATAATTATTATCGGGGAGAACGTTTGCGGTGTTGATAAAGAGTCGGTATTCACGAACGGAAAAGTGATGAAATCGCCTGAGATGGAACGCCGGGTAAAACTGTTCAAGGAATACTGGGACGGCAAATACGGTGATGTAGCGGTGCAAACAAACGTTGAAGACCAGAGATGGGGAGTAGATGAGTATGTATTGTCTAAGCTGGAGGTGAACATAGTGGAGAGAAAATGGGGGCAGGGAGCAAAGGCAATAGGGGGAGAAATACGTGTATCTTCGCTGGAAAGGGCATTAGAGCTAAAGAAGAGGGGATATATCGTGCAACCAGACCCTGAAGAGCCAGCGGTTCGAGAAGCGTTTAATGATGGCTTGTTCAAGACATTCGAGCGACATAGCCGTGTAGGATTCCCGGAGGAGCGCGGTTTTGTGGAGGATGTCGAATGGCTGAGAGGCATAGGGACAAAATATGTAACGATAAAAACCGGGGCTTACCGACCCGTGGACGTCGCATGGACGATGAAAGTGGCATCGGAAGCCAAAGTGGACTACATCACTTTCGACGGCGCTGGTGGTGGCACGGGAATGAGTCCGGTGCCGATGATGAACGAGATGAGCACGCCCACGGTTTATTTAGAGTCGCAGATATTGAAGTGCGCGAGGATTCTGGAGCGAGAAGGAAAATACGTGCCGGATATAAGCATGGCTGGCGGGTTCATCAACGAGACGCAGATGTTCAAGGCGATCGCGCTTAGCAATTTCGATGGAAATCGCGGTAAAGGTCCATTCGTGAAATCAATCACCATGGCAAGATCGCCATTGACAGCAGCGATGAAAGCCCTCTATTACTGTGAACTCGCAGAAAAGGGCAGGTTACCAAGGGATTTTGCAAATAAATATGGTAACAGTCCGGAGAGGTTCTTTATCGCTGCTGAGAAGTTAAAAGCGGAATATGGTGGTAAAGTAGGCAATGAGATACCCTGGTCTGCGGTTGGCGTCTATACGTATCTCAGCGAGAGATTAGGACTTGGCTTGAAGCAGATGCTTGCAGGTACAAGGAAGTTCAAACTGGATTTGATAGACCGGAGTGATATTGCTTCAATGAGTAAGCTCGCAGCCGAAGTCACAGGGATACCAATGTTGCACGAACTGGAGACGGAGTTGTTCGAGGAGATATTAACGTCATGAAGGTTTTTTAGTTGGCAAAATAGGGAAAAACTCAAGAATAAGAGCCAGTGGTCTCGAAAGCATTTCAGCATGCGTGTAAACCTTCTTATCTCTCCATATCCAGAACTTCGTTGCTCATAACCAACGACGATATATTTAATTATATCCTCCTAATTTATATACCAACAGGAAATATAAATAGGGGTAGGTGAAAAAAAACATGAGTGAGATAAAACCGAATATAAGAATATTACGAGATGTCGGGTACAAAGTGATAATGAAAAAGGAGGATGGCAGTCCAAGGCAAGTATTGAGGTGTTTTGTAAAAGAGGGGGATTATGGCAAGTTTATCTCCGTAGAGACACACTGGGTGCAAAAAATGGAGGGTAAAAAGATAGTAGATACCCAATGGGCGAGGAAAACTTACAGTTTCCCTTATGACAAGGAAAGAGCACTTGAAAAATGGAATTCTGTAAGGGAACTGCTTGAGAAAGCTTTAGGTGCAGGTGCCGGCGCTGGTGTTGAACTGGAAAGAGAAGTGGAAGAGGAATTTGGCGAGGAACTTGAAGGGGTTGGAGAGGAGTTTTAAATTAATTAATATTAATTGCAAATGCAAAGTGCATCAAGTGAATTGCAATTTTGACTTTTAGCTTAGCTGGCACTTTGCTTTTTTTCTTTTTTAAAAAAGTTTTTTGCAAACTCTTCCGCCCTATCCGTAAGCCTCACATTGTAATCCGGGGGTAAACATTTTTTATACGGATATTTTGCAAATCGGTAATCCATCAGCACGATAATGCAACGGTCGTGTTCGCTTCTTATACCTCTGCCTGCTGCTTGCAGCACCTTTGTAATTGCGGGGTAGTAGTAACCATAAAGCCTTCCCTTTTCCGCGCCATATTTCCCTGCATAATAGTCTTCAATCGTTTTTACCTCCAGTGTTGGTGGACTTAACGGCAATCCGACCACGATAATCGCCTTCAGCGTGTTGGATTCATAATCCATGCCTTCGGAAAGTGAACCGCCCTGCACGGCGAGCAATATCCTCTCATCGTCATCCCTCAGCATTTCATATAACCTGTTCTTCTCCTCCTTTTTCATCTCTCTCCGTTCTTCCATCGCCCTTCTTCTTACTTCAGGGGGTAATTTCGCGGAAATGCTTTTTAGAAGTGCATAAGAAGGAAAGAAAACTGCCATGCCACCTCGTACGTATTTAGCCACCTCTCCAATCTTCTCAGCTATCTTCTGGTACATCTCCTCGCCTCTTTCTTTATATTTCGTTGTAAGCTCTTTTGTAACGATAATCAGCCGATTTTCCTCAGGGAAAGGCGACTTATACTCCCTTAAAACAATTTCTTTACCTTTTACCCTATCCGGGGATGCGCCTAAAACATCAGCATACATCTCAGTTGGGCATAACGTGCCGCTCATCATTATGGTAGAATGCGCCCTCGCGAATATCGGCTCACTTATTACGGAAGGGTCGAGCAGTTTGAAGCAAAGAGAAGGGTTCTGCGAAAGTGAAAAGATCCGTAAGCATTTCTCTCTTGTCCGCCATCCATCCAAGAAATCAGCAATGCTGAGAACGTTTCTTTGCATCATATCGTCTCTATATTTTGGTTTTCCCCTGTTTTCAGTCATATCCCGATATTGTGAAGGGCGTTTATTCTTCAGGCTTTGAAGAATGCGTTTATCTTCCGCAGAGAGGTACTTAGTGTTTTCAGCGTCTTCCGCAGTCACCAAGTCTTTCGCAATGTTTCTGAGCGAGTTGACAAAGTCATCGTAACTTATTGCTTCTATTCTCCGCCGCAATACCTTCTCCATCTCCTCCACCAAGAAATTCCTATCCACGTTCATTTCTTCTTTTTTGCTTTTGCTCGCTTCCATAGCCAATTTTGTGAAAATCCGCTCCAACTCCATTAGATTTCCATACATCTCAGGATTTGCATGCCTGATACCCCTTGCAGTTTCTGTTACGGTGCTCATTCGTAATTCACTGCTGAGATTGTTTCTTATGCGATCCGGGAGGTTGTGAGCTTCATCAACGATGACAATGAGGTTCTCCAACCCCTTCTCTATTTTCTCTAACACTGCTTCTGCGATGTCGCCGGAAAAGAGGTAATTATAGTCGCAGACGAGCACATCAGCAGTTTCACTCACTTCCAAAGCCGCCTTATAGGGGCATACCCCTCTGGAGGTGCACCATTTATACAACTCCTCCACATGCATTATGCTTTCCCTTATCCGCTGTGGCGTTTCTTCGTCCTGTCGCAGGAAATAAAGACATCTTCTATTGCGCTGCTCAGACTTGCAAAATTCACTGAACAGCGAGTAAAACTCCCGGTATATGGATACTGCTCTGGGGCACATGGATTGCTTTGAAATGACATCAACAGCCACGAAATTGAGTTTTGCATGCTCTTTTATCAACCTGAGCGTATCAATCGCGATTTTGTGCTGACTCCTTTTGGAAGTGAGGAAAAAGATGCTCTTTCCATTCTCAATGGCATACTGCAACGCTGGAACAAGAACAGCAACTGTTTTTCCTATCCCGGTAGGCGCGTGAGCAATGAGTATATTCCCGCCTTCTACTGCGTGTTTTACGTCTTCCATGAACTCCCTTTGCCCTTCCCTTATCCAGGGGAAAGGAAAAAAGGAAGTTTTGTCTTTTTCCTTTTCCATAAAAAATTTTTACATATTTAAGCTTTTAATTAATAGACATTAACAAAAAATAGGAAGGAGGATATAAAATGAAAGTACTGGTGTATCCGCCAAATAGTATGATATTATCGGATTTGGTGGAAAGAGGGGGACATGAAGCGGTGGTATTGATGAAGGAAATAGGCGAACATGTGAGGGATGCGGAAATAGACGCACCACCGATAAATATCACGGAGGATGACTTGAAAAGGGCGTTGAGGTATGTTTCAGTGGAAGAACCAGCGGGGTTAAAAGGTAGAATAGGACTGCTTGCTCCGCTGCTGGAGAAGGCAGAAGCCTCGATAATTCTGAGTGATGCGCCTCCTACTTTTGGCTGTATGGGCTGCGCCGTTGCGGACGAATTCTTCAAGTTTCTGATAAGGAAGCGCGAGATACCCACATTGGAAGTGAAGTATGAAGGAGGAGAGAAAATGGACGAGATGGTATCTGCAATAATGAAGTTTTTAGCGCGATTATCAGGGGAAGAGAAGAAGTGATAGGGTAAAAATGACGAAAGTTGCGCAGATTTCTTGTGGGACGGAGTACAGTGGAATTCAATGGATGCTGGACGACATAGCCGGGCGTGTGGGCATCGAATTGGTTTATCCTGAGATGGAATTATCGAAAGTGGAACTGGCGTGTAAAGAGCTTGGATTTGTGGCAGAAAGCCCGAGCTTAAACATGATGATGGCACGCGCAGTATCCATGTTAGATGACCCGACGATAAAAGGCGCTTTGCTCCTCACCTGTTTCAGGTGCGCGGAGGGAACAATTGCAAAAGACATGGTAAGGAGATTTCTGCATGAGAGAACTGATATTCCCATCATCTCGTATTCAAACGTGGAGAAGCCGAAGGAGATAGAGATATTCTCGCGATTAGAGGCACTGAAGACGATGATAACAAGGAAGGCTCTTTTGATGCGTGAGAAGCAAGAAGGGATTACAATTGGCGTTGATTCTGGCTCATCTACAACGAAGGTAGTGGTGATGCGCGATAATGAAATAATAGGGGAAGGATGGCTGCCAACCACGGATCCGGTAAAAAGTGCGGATGATGCGATAGAAGCGGCGTTAAAAGAAGCAGGAATATCCGGAAAGAAGGTAGATGCAATTGGCGTGACTGGACATGGACGTGAACTCGTGAGTGAACACGTAAAGGCAGACTTAAATTTAGAGGAAGTAAGTGTGGTATCAAAAGGAGCTGCTTTGCTTTCCAAACGACATAAAGGCGATGCCACGGTGATAGACATAGGTGGAATGAACAATAAGCTGATTCTGATGCGAGATGGAATAGCAAATACATTTAATTTGGGTGGTATTTGCGGTGGTTCATCAGGTAGGTTCCTCGAGGTAGCGTCTCACAGATTGGATGTGGACATCTCAAAGCTGGGTCAGCTAGCGATGAAGTCGAAGGTGAAGAAAGGAGAAGGTGAGTTTGAGTTGCAGAGCTATTGTATGGTGTTTGGCATACAAAGTCTAGTCGTTGCTCTCGCTTCCGGAGTGAAAAGGGAAGATGTAGCTGCTGCTGCATGTCGCTCAGTTGCTGAACAGGTATATGAGAATCAGATACAGGAGATGGAAATTAGACCCCCGGTTATTTTTGTTGGTGGTGTGTCATTGGTAGAAGGGGTGAAGCGAGAATTTGAGGATATGCTCGGTGTTGAGATAATTGTACCTCCCTATTCGCAACATGCAGGAGCGGTGGGTATTGCTACGCTTGTGTCTGGCGTTTAGTTTAATCGTTATAGAACAAAACCAATCACCGCATCTATGCCAATTATATACAAATACGGGGCATAAGGCTTCACTTTCCTCGCTTCCAGTATCTCTAATGACCGTAAAAGAAGCCCTTCACGTCCACATGCCTCTTTTATTTTTGCCATTAATTTCTCCTTCGCTCTGGTGATGGCAGTTTCAAGCGATTTTCTCTGTTCCCCACGTGGGTAAGAAGATTCCACATCGTAGAAATGAATTATTCCGCCTTGCGGATTGAGCATACACAATGCCTCATCAAGAAATAAATAAGCACTTTTCGGCAGGTTCATGATTATCCTGTCTGCGCGGTTTCTGAACTTCACGTAAATTTCTTTTATGTCTCCCTCTATCGCTTCTACGTTCTTCACGCCATTCAGTTTTATATTTTCTCTGAGATACTGTATCGCATAGGGATTTATATCAATTGCAGTAACGTGGCTTAGGGGTGCTCGTTTAGCGATTTGTATGGAGAAAGAGCCAACACCAGCGAACATGTCTATTATTTCTCCTTTCTCGCGGCGATCAACTTGCGATGCCACTCTATTTCGTTCATTCGCCAAGCGAGGATTAAAATAAACTTTTTCCAGGTCGAGCTTGTATCTACATCCGTTCTCCTTATGCATCGTTTCAGTCCTGTTCTCGCCTGCAATTATCGTGATTTTCCTTTTCCTGAATACACCTTCCACGGGTGAAATCCGCTTTGCAACCACTTTAATGTTTTTATGCAGGTTCATTAGTGCGTGTGCAACGAACAGTTCTGCGGTTAAATCCGCGTCTGTTAGCACCGCTATATCTCCCACGATTTCATAAGATGGCTTAAAGCCAATGATGTCTTCAATGTTTCTTCTCTGTTCCACCACCTCAAATTCTCGTATTAAAGGTTTCTCAACGCCTATTTCTTCTATTTCATCCTTTTTTAGCACTCGTATAAGCGGTAAATAAATGAAATTATCGTTGGTGGTTATTCTTGCATCAAATCTTAGCAGTTTGAGTTCTTTCAACGCTCGCCTGATTTCTTCACCTCTGCTCTTCTCGACTTTTACGCAAGGCAAATTCTCTGTGTTCATGGAATGGATGGATTTAATTTTTAAGCTATAAATAAAAGAAGAAGCGATTTTGGGAAATCGATTTTCTGCGTGGACTTGCGAGTAAGCGCGGATGCAATCCCTTACCTACCTAAGTT
>QMVO01000010.1 GCA_003661125.1 Methanosarcinales archaeon | reverse complement strand
GATATGTGGGACCGGATTGTGGATTGGGTCCTTTTCCCAATCAGGAACTGGCGTATCTGGTTTTGAAAAATACGTCTGTAGGGATAAAGGAGTTTTATAATGGTCCCCGTAGTGTCTGATGATTTAACAGGGTATAATGATACCAATATTTAAAAGTGTTGAGGAAGAAGCAGAATTTTGGGATACTCATGATACTGAGGAGTTCGCAGATGAATTTGAGCCCGCAGAGGTGAAGTTCGCTCGCCCTCTGAAGCATAAGTGGATGTTAACCATAGAACTGGATGAAGAGACTTTTAATCAGATGAAGAAATTGGCAAAAGGAGCAGAGAAAGAGATTGGCGTTCTCATTCGTTCATGGGTTTTAGAGCATCTCAAGGAAACATATTGATCAGCAAAAAAGATGGGCGGGGAGAAGAATTGGAGGGGGCGAAGATAAGATGAAAAAAGGCGATAGGGAAATGAAGGTATGGGACCGTAGTGTCTGAGGATTTGGCGAGGATTTGAATTTATAATCCAGTTCAAGCTTTTCTTCCCTTTCCCCTTCCAAAATATTCTATAAGGGATACAGCCAGTATTACGAATAGACAACCAAAGAGGAACCATAGACCTGGGTGAGCAAAGAAATCGAACCCAGTAACCATATCTATTGCCTTCTCTGATGATACAGGAGTAGGAGTAGGAACAGGTATTGAAGACGTGTGTGGAAATGTGGCGATTGATGACAACAATGGGCAATATTATCCAGAAAAAGAAGAGGAGAACGGAGGTGGATCATCGTGGACCGAATAGGTGTGATAATAAGGATTTTTGTAATTGTATGTTTTGTCTTATTGTTATGGGTAGGATGCGCATCAAGTTATAAAAATTTAGGAGGTGATATAAAAAATGAGGAGAAAATTTGCAACAGCAATAATAGCGATAATGGTAATGTCAGCGGTGTTAGTGATGCCCGGTGTTTCGGATGAAGGGGGAATGAATGATACACAGGCGAGAGCGATTAACGAAGAAATGATGAGATTTGCAAGTCAGAAATGCATCAGATCGCTGATTGAAGGTGAATTGCCATCAGTTGAAGAAATCAGTTCAGCATTGGGGTATTCAATACCTGAGCAGATTAAAGCGACACAAGTATCCTCAGCTAAAAATATCTCAGCTTGTGTATATAGCGATATAACTGGGGATTCAATCAATGACGTGCTGATGCGTGTAACTACTGCGGATCCTGTTACAAACGAGATCTCAACGGATATAATTGCATTAGATGGGAGTGATGGGGAGAGATTGTGGAGCAAAAGCTTTGAGAATTGTGTCGCTGTTGCTCTTCCCGTAAGCGATCTAAACAACGATAATAAGACAGATGTTATTATAGAGATTATAACGTGCCTTCCTCCCCCTCCAGAAATAAGTTATGGGGCAGTAATTGTGGTAAATGGATGCACCGGCACGGAATTTTGGAGCGAATATGAAAGGGGAGAGATGTTTGAAATTGTGATATTGGCAGGCATTCCAGCGAATTTGACTTCTGCAAACAGGACTGACATACTTGTAACCACCATAAAGATCAATCCAATATTTGGAACTGTAACAAGCGAGATAACTGCAAAAAACGGGAGCAATGGAAGAGTGCTTTGGACAAAAGACAATATAGTAGCAGGACTTCCTGTTGATTTAACCAATGACGGAAAAGAGGAGGTGGTGATTGCAAGTATGCAAATAGGCAAGGTTACCATGACATCCGACGTAATTGCAGTAAATGGGGATGATGGAACAGAGCGCTGGAGAAAACATTACTCCGATGCAGCGTTCCCTGAACCTGCTGGTGATTTAACAGGTGATGGTGAAAACGACCTGACAGTAAATATTGGATGTTGCAAGCTTGAGGCATTAAGAGGATACGATGGCGAAGTGCTTTGGAATATGCGTGTGTGATTGAAAAATAAGCCGTTCTTTTTTTATTTTTTATACACAAACTTATAAAGAGGTGAGAAGGTGAATAAACTCATACTTGCATTCCTGGTCGCAGCATTCTTTCTCCTCATCGCACCAGTCCGAGCCACTATTTATGTCGGAGGATGCAATGGAGCGGGGTTAGCCTCATAATCAAGGCGATTGATCCGAAGCCGTTAAGGCACCTCCAGCATGTTGGATGTGGAGGAGGAGAATCCCCATGGATATTACCGTATCTCTCCAAATAAAAATACCGTTTGATGGGAATAAAAAGCCATCGGTTGGTAATGTAGCAACTGCGGTGAAGGGACTTGGCTTGGAACAGAAGGTAACAGAAGCGGTGATCGGAAAAGCGGATGAGGTGCTGGTTGGGAAGTATTGAGCCTATGGCACTATGAGGCGTGAGTAATGGAGAAAAGGCTGCACTGGATGAGAAAGCAGTAGTCATCGGAGATGCTGACAGGAGAATGCACTTGTTAAAGGTTGGATTTGATCCACGTGTTCCGTGATACCAGCTTTAAACTCTTGCAGGATGGGGAAATGGCGCTGGACGATAGAAAAGAGGTAAAATATTCATATTCCATATTCCTATTTACCCTTCCACATAAATCGCAGGCTTAAGCGGAATGGCAAACTTTTTCTTCCCTTTTGGATCGTATTCCTCGTTTATCCCTATTTCACAGCCAAATTCGCGCATCAAATACTCCCTCTCGCGTTCCAGAACCTCCTCCTCCTCTTTAAGCTCAAAATATAAAATGTGTTCTTCCATTGTCTTTTTTGAAGGAAGGTTTTTCATCACTTGTTTTACGAAATCCACCGTGCTTTTATCCTTTCTGAGCTTCATCGCCTCCTTAATCTTATCCTTATCCGGCAAATCCTTTACTGCCTTGAATATCTCCCACTTCCATTTCTCCGCAGTATAAATGTAAATCTTACTGGGCGTGATTCTCGCTATTTTCATTATCTCTTTTATATCTTCAATCAACGAGACCAAATATTCCTCCTCTCTCTCCACCCTATCATCAATTAACGCCTCCTTTATCTCAGGCAATGTCTGCAAAGAGATGAATTTGACCCTTCTCTCCTCTCTCCTCCCTCCCTTCTCCTCCCTGCTTCTATGCCACATCTCCTCGCATATATGCGGAACTATCGGTGATAGAATTATCAGCCAATCCGCCATTATGTTCCTGACAATTCTCCTCCTCCTTTCCTCGCTCTCCCTGTACTCATAATATTTAATATCGTTCATCAAATTGAATACCATGTTTAGTCCCACTTCTCTTATTTTAAACGTCTCAAATCGCTCAATGGATTCCTTTAGCTTTCTGTAAAACTTCGACAGCAGCCACCGATCCATATGCGTGAACTCGTTTTCTTTTAGCTTCTCTACGCCCATACTCTGCTCGAATAGCCCTACCAGCGCGTTAAATTTTCTCCTTAAGGCATCTACATCCTGCTCACGCCAGTTAACCACACTTGCGAAATCCGCATTTATCGCACAATAAAGCCTGTATAAATCAACACCATACAGTTCTGACACTTTTGCCAAAGGAATTACATTTCCCTTGCTTTTTGACATCTTCCGCCCTTCTCTGATCATCAACTCGTTCAAGGAGATAGCCTTCGGCCACTGATTTTCTAAAAATATCGCTGCGTGGTGCATTAAGAAGAAAACCAGATGATTAGATAGGTGCGGTGGTGCAGTGTGCCGCAGGTCATTCGGATACCAGTATTCAAACTCTTCCCTTATCCTTTTCAAAATATCTGCATCCACCTTCTTTGCCAATTCCTCTGCATCGCCAATGCCTAAAAACACGTAATTAAAAAGTTTTTCGTCTAAAGCCTCTGCCGGCAATTGCCGTAGCAGGTGTGCTATGGTGTACAGCGCCATGTAAATTGTAGAATCGCTAAGCGATTCGATTATCCATTCTTTCTCAAAAGGAAATCTTGTGCCTAAACCTCTTTTCCTTGCACAAGGTCTCAAAGCTAGCCAATCAATTATGTCCTGCATATATGCCTTATACTTCTCTGGATAGAAAGTCATCTCTTCTACCAGTTTATGACCCCTGTCCTTCCACCAGCTCGGCGTGTAATCTATAAACCACTGATCTTGCAATACTGCAACTATCACCTTACCTCCGCCTCTCGTTACTGCCTTCCTTGAGGTCTCATAAAATACATCTGCTACATTCTTCCCTTTTAACCAATTCTTTACCTCATCTTTTATCGCAGCGATTTCAATGCCTGCAAATTCCCCGCACTTTTCATTTAATACACCCCGATAGAATTCATCTTTATAGATTATCTGCGTGGCTTCCTCTAATCGCTCATCCTCCTGACTTTCTATTCCCATTCTTTCACATATCTCTTTTGCTGGCAATTCATACCCTTCAATGTCTATTATCTTTATTGGCGCCATTTCAAGCCTCAAATCTTCTAATGCGATGTAATCATAAGGAGCATGTGCCGGAACTGAATAAACTACCCCCGTGCCTACATCCTCGTCAACGAAGCTTGCGGGTAAAACAGGAATCTCTCTACCACCCACCGGCTCCTTGACTTTCTTACCTACAAAGAAGCCACCTTCTACTTCTTCTTCCTCTAAAAGCTCAGCTTCTTCGCGCTGGTATCCCAATTTCTCCGCAGCTTCCACAGATACTATCCAGATTTCTTTTCCAACCTTGACCTTAACATATCTTGCTGCGGGATTAATCCATAGATTTGTAACGCCAAAAATGGTTTCTGGACGCAGTGTTGCCGCGATTAAGTATGTATCATTAGAAAGTTCGAACTTTATGGTCGTGTACTCAATTATTGATACTTTGTTTATATCGCCTTCTTCGATGTCGTCTTCACCAACTGCCGAATCTTCTTCAATAGAAAAAGCAATAGGATATTTTCCTTTCTTTATCACCCCCTTATCGTTGAGTTTTTTAAACTGCCATTCGATGAACTTGTTGTACATTGGCTCGGTAGTATTGAACCTCCTTCTCCAGTCTATGGAATATCCCATGCGCTTGAAGTCCTCGGAGATTCGTTCAGCAAAAAAATTGGCAACATTTTCCGCATTACCGAAACTATTGACGATACTTTCAACCTTCTCTCCGTCTTCATAAATCGAGACGTAATTCCTATACCGTTCTACGACTTCTTTTTCTCCTTTCGCGATGCTGTCGGCAATCGCTAAAATCGGCGTCCCCGTCACATGGAATGCCATTGGAAATAGGACATTATAGCCTTGCAATCTCTTAAATCTTGCAATCATATCCCCAATGGTATATGTTCTTCCATGACCTATGTGCAACGGACCAGAGGTGTATGGGTACGGGACGGTCAAAAAGAACTTTTTCTTTTTTCCTTTTTCTATCTCTGCATCAAAGATCTTGCTCTCTTCCCATTTATGCTGCCATTTCTCTTCTATTTCCTTGAAGTTTATCCCTGTCATTTTGTTTCTTTCTACCCTCTTTTTGCTAACCGTGATTATTTTATTTTTCTTTATATAGAGCGTATTAAAGTCTTAGATCACTATCTTCGCCAATCCAAACAGTATCTTCGGATTTCTTTTTATGAGTTCCAACAGCAGTGCGCCAGTAGAAAGGTCTTCTATTTTTACCCCTTCTAAAGAATGAGCGAGCGTATTGAGGTCAGCATCAGACAGCCCGAAGAAGAATTCTTTTGCTTTTAAGCCCGTTTCTAACCGTTTTCCAAACGCGCTTCTCCACCTGTTTTTGTATTCCATCAATCGCAGCTTTGAAAAGTTGTTTTCCTGCACCGCCCCGGCTATTACCTCGCCTGCTATTTTTCCCGCTTGCATTGCATACGTGATGCCGCCTCCGGTCAAAGGATTGACTTGCCTTGCTGCATCACCTACTAAAATAAGCCCATCCGCTACGGTTTCGTTTAGCGGTCCGCTCAGCGGCACTGCGCCGTACATCTCAGCCACTGGCTTTCCATCGGGGAACTTATTACGCACAAATGCATTCAGATAATCTATCGCACGGTGTGTTTCACCGGATACATCACCTCCTATCCCTACACCCACATTTGCGCAATCTCCTCCCTTTGGAAATACCCAGGCATAGCCTTTTGGCGCAATTTCACTGCCCAGGAAAAATTCTGAATAATCCTTGTTCACTTCTATATTGCACATAAGGAATTCTGCGCATACAGATAGATTAGAAGGTTTTAGCCTCGTGTCGATACCTGCCCATCTGCCAACCCGTGATTCCACGCCATCCGCCCCAACCACGACATTTGCATAAATACGAGTGTCTTCCCCTATGGAGCGGACATAAACACCTTTTACATACCCGTTGGCTTCAATGAGCCCATAAGCTTCTGTTTTGACTCTTACCTCTGCACCTGCACGTGCAGCTTCGCTTACAAGTGCTCGATCAAATATTCTCCTTTCGAGCACATATCCCACTTCATCCATCCTTTCCCCCGCCATAACCACCTTCGTGCCATCGGGACCATATATATTTGCTCCATGCACTTCCACGCATATCCAATCCTTATCGAGCGCAACGAACTTCTCTATTTCTTTGCTCACTCCCTCTGCGCATTTCACGGGCACGCCTATCTCCTGGTTTCTTTCTATCAAAAGAACATCTAACCCAAGTTCAGCAGCGGTTTTCGCGGTTATGCTGCCTGCCGGTCCTGCTCCTACAACGACAACATCATGCCTCTCCTCTTTCATTTGTCAACAAATCCAGTGCTTTAGCAATGATGAAAGAAAAGGTTTACCAAAAGAAATATGTTTCTTTTTCCTTTCCTTCCTCTCCTTGCCTCCTTGCAAAAGATATAAATAGCATTAGCGAATAATAAAAAATATAAGTGATGGGAAAATGGATAAGGGATTTGTAATCGAGGAGTTCACAGTTTATTGGAACGTAGATGAGGAGAAGTTTAAAGAGAAGATAAAGAATTTCGCGAATATCTTGATTGCCGGATTCCCCCCGATGGGGAATATCATACCATACCATTTAAAGGAGCTTTTAAAGGACTCTGAGGAGATAGTGAATCTGTATTCTTACGATTTCCCCCCGATGGCAGAAGCACATGAAGAAGAGTTTGAAATACCGCATGACGAGATTTGGTACAGTGAGGAGAAGAGATTATACTGTTATATTGGTAAATATCCGGAGACCGAATATATTCCAAAAGCGGCATATAAACAGGCAGAGATTTTGGCGCATCTCTCAAAAGAGCTTTGTGTTAAGGAGTTATATACCGTGGGTGTAATTTTGCCCTCGCAAAAGCCTTTTAGAAAGATGGACGAGGAAGTGGAAGCATATATAGGCTTTTTTGAGGGCTCGAAAAAAGATGTCCCGGGTAGAATAAAAAAGATGACGAGAAAAAACATCGGTAGATATTCTATTATTCGTAAGACCGGTCTACTACCAGGTTTTGCTTCTAAATTAGGCATTGAGAGTTATTCTATTCTTGGCGTAGGAAAATATCCCGAGGACCTGAGAGCATGTGCCGGAGCCCTTAGGGCTTTCAAGAAATTAGCCCAAATAGACCTGGAAACAACAAAGATAGAGGAGATGCTTAAGGAAAGTGCAGAAGCAGTTGAAGAGAGAATAAGGAAACAAAGAGAGAGAGCTGCTTATCGTGGAGAAGGCGTGGGATCTGAACCATCTCACTATATGTATGGATAATTGATTGGAACACCGGTGCGCGCGTGGTGTCATAACGCTGGTTGAGGAGGTAGAAGAAGAAAGAATAGAAAAAGCTTTTCTGAAATTGTATGAAACAATTTATCCTATACGCAAGGAAAGCCGTCACAAGTCCAGACTTCTCTTTAGACGACCTGCCTGGTAGTGGAGGCAGAATGGACCTCGTTGCAAGATGCGTTTGCAGCGCACTATGGATAAGCCATGATTTAAGAAGAGATTCATGCATTCATGTGGTCGCTTGCGGTAGTCCCAATCCACCAGTGGTTATCTCCTTTTACGGTAACAGGTTACGGGGTGTATCGCCTGATGAAAGAAACATAGCAGCGTGGATAAAGAAAACTTTAGCAAGAAAGAGGAAGAACCCGGGGATAAACATACGCAAACTCAGTTTTCAGCAGTTGGTCGAAGAGTTAGCCTCAGAAGGAAATATTTTTTATGTCTTACATGAGAAAGGCAGGGATATAGCACGTGTAAAACTAAAAGCGGATCCTGTATTTATCCTCGGCGATCACATTGGACTGCCGAGAAAAGAAGAGAAGTTTGTTGAGCGATTTGAATATGAGCAAATATCGCTTGGCACTATATCTTATCTTGCGTCGCAATGCATCACCGTGTTGCATTATGAGCTGGATAAAAAGCCACGAGATTCCACAAGATAGACTCTATCCTTTTATTGTTTTTCTGTGAAAATCTGTGGTTAACAAAAATAAATGATGCTCCGGTCGGGATTTGAACCCGAGTCCTCGGCTCGAAAGGCCGAAATGATTGGCCGCGCTACACTACCGGAGCAAAACTGCTCTTTTAAAATAAAAAGTTACGAAAGAATTGCACTTGCTTTCTCGGCAAAGTTCTTTCTTTTGAACGGCTTCGCCGTCGCCTTAAGTGTTTTAACTCCCAAAAAGTGAAGCAAGCCCTTCCATCCCTGTCTCTTCTCCCTTCTCCTCTTCTTCCTTCTTCTCTTTCTTTTCTTCCTTTTTTGTTTCCACTGCCTCCGGAGGCGCTTGAGCTGGCATCGCTGTTGGCACCGGTGCCACCGCCGCCGCAGGAGCGTAAGCAGGCTGGGCTTGCGCCATCGCCTCATCTATGTTGACATCGCCAAGCGCAGATATCAATGCTTTTATTCTTCCCTTATCTGCTGCAATCCCCGCAGCCTCCATTATTGCTGTTATTCCCTCCTCTGTGACCTCTTTACCCGCATTATGCAAGAGCAGTGCAGCATATATGTATTCCATCTTATCGTTCTACCTCCTTCTCTTCATCCTTTATGTTCTGTACTTTATTTGCTTCTTATTAAATATAAACTAAACACAAACTTGGGATGCAAAATTCACCAATCCCTTCTTAAGCGCGCTCAAACCAGAACTGCGGAGAAAATAGTATGGTTTACTCCTTTGTTTACATGCTTCTTTAATCATTCGGCAAGCGTTGTGGCTGTTTATGTCCACCGGGCAAAATATCACGTCATTTTTTTCTACAAGACTTTCTATCGCTCGTTTCCTTCTCTCGCAGTGCCCGCAGTGATAACAGAAAAGACAACCAAAAGATTCCGCCATTTCTTTATAGCACGACTCAAGCGATTCTACTCCGCCGACATAAGCCACTCTCACGCCTTTAAGCAGGGGTCCTATTTCCATTCCCTTGCCCAATTTGCTATTATCATTACAGTTGCAAGCAGAAGCTGCAAGATTATCCCCAGTCGCCTCTGCCATCTTCATCCCTTTTCTTCTGGTAAAATTAAAATTAGATGCCGTCACGGCAGACATCTTGATCAACTCTGTGTTTTCTTTATTCAGCCTTTTTATCTCTTCTCTTAGGAGTTCCATTTCCACTTTCATCGCCTCGATTTGTTCAAACGCCGCTTCTCCACCCAATTCCTCTATCTTTTTTCTTAATCTCTCATTCAATCGTTTTTGCGCTTCCAATTCTTGAACAAGCTGGATTTTATCAGCCTTAATTGCTTCACGCTCTGAAATTAACTCCTCTTTCTTCTGATCTAACCTTTTACAATTACGCAGTAGCCTTTCATTTGATTCTAAAGCTGTTCTTAGCTCATCCACTACATCTTCCGCCGCTTTACCTCCCGGCAATTTACGGGAAAGGTCATCGCAAAACCGCAATGCTTGATGCTCTTTCATATGTACGGCAGTGAAAATCCTCTTCTCGATTGCTTTGCCTTTATTTTCGCCCCTATTTCCATTACGTGCTGCGAACCAGATAAGAGCAGAGAGCGGGACGTCCTTTAAGCTGCTTTCTGCTCCCTCTTTTCCTTCCAAAAACTCGCATATTTTTTCTGGGTCAGAAATACCTGCACATTTCTTATATGGTGCAAATTGCTTTTCCAGCATCTTTTCTACTCGCTTGGCATGCTGATTTTGTGTCTGGCATATCTGCACCAACTCCTGATGCATTTCAAATTCCGCTGAAAGCAGGTTGCCGTGCTTAAGTTTCAAATCCTTAAATATTCTCTTCAGCCCCTTCTCGTTTAAACTTAACCCCAGAAGTCGGCAGATTGTAAAAGACTGAAATTCCCATATCCTTCTCTTTCCGTTTCCGTTTCCATTCCCTCTTCCTTTTCCCTCTGCCATTCTTTCCTCGCCTTGCTACGAACCTTGATAAAGCTGATAACCTTCACTAAACCACGAGCCTAACTCACGTTTTATCTTCTCAACCCTTTCGTCCAGGTCGCCTTTCTCCCCTCCGGGTGTATTCTGAAGCAGCCTTATCAGCTCCTTCATCAGTCTTGTGAGTTCCATCGCGTCCATACCGTTACTCACCCTCTAAAAATTTAGGTTGCCCTAACTTATTTGAAATATGAATGTTAGGCACATAAATAATGTCCCCTAAAAAGGTTCGATTTTGTCTGTAAAACCTAAATAAGTTGGGGTTTAGCTAGATAACCGATGCACTCTCTCTTTTCGCTTCTCCTCCTCGCAGGGATGCACCCCTGTCTTGCAGAATATCTCAAAGTGTTCCAGCCACTGTGGATAATCAGGCGCAGATTTTACAAAATTCACCAAATTCTTTACCTGCTCTATTGTTTTCGCATGCAATTCGTGCTCGATGATGCACGCATCTTTGTTTGCTATTTCTTCTGGCACTTTTATTATTTCCAAGAACGCCCTTATCGTAGTATGTCGCCCCCATACTGCTTTTCCTATTTCTTCTCCTTTTGGTGTTAGAGTCACGCCATCGTATTTTCGATATTCAACGAAACCCCCATCATTCAGCCTCTTTACCATCTCCACAACGCTTGATGGCGTAACACCTAAAGCAAGTGCAATATCCTTTATCCGCGCGTATCCTTTCATTTTCGCGATACGCAGAATCGCTTCGAGATAGTCCTCCGCTTTTCTACTAAGCATACTCTAACATTATTAGGGCACCCATATTTAAACTTTCTATACCTGCAATAAAATAAATAACTTATACTTCAGGAAAATGATAGCAGTCGAGAAGGTGCATCAAGTGGAGAAAACAATATTTTTCGACCTTGAAGGACCTTTATCGCCACAGGACAATGCTTACGAGGTGATGAAGCTCATAGGAAAAGAAGGCGCGATTATCTTCGAGGTTATAAGCAAATACGATGATATTATATCTCTCGAGGGCAGGGAAGGCTACGAGCCCGGCGATACCCTTGCCTTGATTGTACCTTTCTTCTTGTTGCATGGCATAACGGAAGATGACATAAAGAGGGTATCAGAGCGCGCAAAAATTGTGGAAGGAGCAGAATATTTATTTGGGAAGTTACAGGCTGAGAATTGGGACATCTACATCATATCCACGAGTTACGAGCAGCACGCTTATAATATAGGTCGCAAACTGGGTGTAGTTCCTGAGAGCAATATTATCTGCACAAGCCTTTCAAAAACGCTTCGCGACGCTATACCAAAGAGAGCTTTAGATACAATAAAAAAAGCGGAAGAAGACATAATTGAACTTTATTCTGATATTGAGAATACGGAACGGATAGTAAATCGCTTAGATGATTTCTTTTTCTCGCAACTTCGCGCTCTAGGCTATGATATTTTTTCGACAAGGGTAGTAGGAGGAGAAAGGAAAGCGAAGGCAGTGCGACAGATAGCGAAGAAGAAAGGAGTGATGCTAAGCGATGTAATCGCAGTAGGCGACAGCATTACTGATTACAAGATGCTAAATGAGGTTGCAACACATGGTGGAATCTCAGTTGTTTTTAATGGTAACGAATATGCAGTTCCCTATGCTAATGTAGGACTCGCATCTGTTGATATAAGATTCCTTCACATATTATGCGATGCCTTTGTGCGAGGAAGGAAAGAGGAAGTGATGGCAGTGACGACAAGCTGGGAAGAAAACCGGGAGGAGTTTGAAAGAAGTCCTTTTGATATTCCTGATAACTGTATTACAGCGGATATAAGGGATTTTATTATGAAACAAAGAAAATCTTTTCCTTATTTCCATAATATCGAGCGTGCAGACGAAATAGAGAAAGAAGAGATAATAAAAATACATAAGCAGGTGAGAATGCAAGTGAGAGAAGATGCAGGGAAGCTGGGGTGAAATCGCCTGACGAGGCAATGAAAAATGCAAGTGCAATTAATTAATATGATTATAATTTATTGTAATCATATGGAAGTAAAAAACGAAGAAGGGAAAATGTGGGAAGGGAAGACCGCAGAAGATTTACTTCTACTCGGAGAAGAATATCTGGTGGAAGGGAAATATGAGGAAGCAATAGAAGTTTACAGGGAGATAGTGAAGAAGGAGCCGATTCTTCCAACGCTGGCAAAGGCATGTAACGATTGTGGAACTGCTTACGCAAGTTTAGAACAACATGAAATGGCAATTGGATTCTTTAACGCAGCACTGAATCTCAGGGCTTATCTAATGGACGAAGGTATATCAGCTTGCTACAATCTCGGGCAGGTTTACAGAATTATAGGAGATGAGGAGAAAGCAGAGGAGTATTTCCAGCGCGGGGATATGATAAAGCGGGAACATATACGCAGGGAAGAACAAGCACAACGTATATTCGCGGCTGAAGAGCCTTGATGGCGGTGTGTCTGAACAAACGGAAATCCTAATTATAATTACTATACGTTTGAAGAGTTGAGTGGTGGAAATAACGAAGGAGAATAGGAGTGGAAGAAAATGGAAAAAATAACCGTAAGTTTGATAAAAGCGGATGTGGGCGGATTTCCCGGGCATTCGACTGTGCGACCGGAGTTAAAGGAGAAGGCGAGGGAGCAGATGGAGCGCGCGAAGAAAGAAGGGTTGCTTGTGGATTATCATGTCTTGAATGCTGGCGACGACCTGCAGTTGCTGATGAGCCACCGGAAAGGCGTAGATTCGGAGGAGATACATGGATTGGCGTGGGATACGTTTGAAGCGGCGACGGAAGTGGCTAAGGAGCTCAAGTTGCACGGTGCGGGGCAGGATTTACTGGTGGATGCGTTCAGCGGGAACATACGCGGTATGGGTCCCGGAATAGCGGAGATGGAATTCACGGAACGCGGGTCTGAACCGTTAGTTGCGTTTATGATGGACAAAACGGAACCCGGTGCGTTTAATTTCCCGATTTACAAGATGTTTGCAGACCCTTTCAATACCGCTGGACTTGTCATAGACCCCACGATGCATGATGGGTTCATGTTTGAGGTGTGGGACATAAAAGAGCGGAAGAAGGTGTTTTTGAAATGCCCTGAAGAGTTGTATTCGCTGTTAGCATTGATAGGGGCGAAGAGCAAGTATGTGATAAAGCGCGTGTATCCCAAGGATACGAGTCCGATACCAGAGGAAGAGCCGGTAGCGGTGATAAGTACGGAGAAGTTATTCTTCACTGCTGGTAAATACGTGGGTAAGGATGACCCGGTCGCATTAGTACGAGCACAATCAGGCTTGCCAGCATTGGGCGAGGTTTTAGAGCCGTTCTCGCTGCCTTATCTCGTAAGTGGCTGGATGCGTGGCTCACATAACGGACCTATAATCCCTGTTCCTTTTAGATATTCGCAATGCACACGGTTTGACGGACCACCGAGAGTTATCGCCGCGGGATTCCAGATAAGTCATGGCAGATTAGTGGGAACTGCAGATTTGTTTGACGACCCCGCTTTTGACCTCGCGAGGAGAAAGGCGCAGGAGATAGCGGATTATGTGCGCGCACATGGACCGTTCGAGCCGCATAGACTGCCTGTGGAGGAGATGGAATACACGACGTTGCCTGATGTACTGAAGAAGTTAGAGGGGAGATTTGAAGAGGTGGAATAAATATTTCCTATCCGCTGGTAATTTAAAGTGCAGGAGTTCACTGAGGATGATATAGATTATACAAAACTTTCGTATTTCGACACGAATATATCGATTATGTGGTAACAGATCATGGTGTTCACGAAAGGGAAGGGGAAACTCGGAGAATAGGAGGAAAAGAAGTAAATAAATTAGATTGTTGTGCTGAATATTGGAAAGAAAAACGATAAACGGAAAAGATCATGAAAAAGAAAAGAAAATTCACAAAATGCCCTGTTTGCGGCGTGAGTGTGAACATAGATAATTTAGCAGAGCACTTGCGGCGTGTCCATAACAAAACAATAGATGGCGAAGATATTCATGAGCGTGCAGAGAAACCACTGAAGGTGGACACCGAGAATGGGAGGATATTGAATATAACTGCCTGTGAAGAGACGCTTGAAAAAGGCGCAAGACTGGCTGCATCCAACAGGTTTAAGCGTGCAATTAACGTCCTCAAGACAATACCCGAAGAATACCCTGACATTGACACCGTGTATATGCTCATTGGAACTTTGTATACTCAGTTGAACCGTCTTGAAGATGCATTCACTTATTTTGACAAAGCAGTGAAATCGGATCCTGATTACCCTGCCCATTGGTATAATCTCGGAGTCGCATACATCAATAAAGGTTACGTGGCGAAAGCCCACGAATGCGCGAATAAAGCACTTGCATTGAACCCAGATGAAGAAGTGAAGGAAAAAGCAGAAAATCTCTTGAACGGGATTAAAGAGCTTTTAGACCTTGAATTGGCTAATAAGCCTGATATTGACCCAGAAACATATCTCATGCTCGAAGAGAGATTTCGTAGAGGTACAGAATTTATGGATAACGAGGATTGGGACGGAGCAATCGAGGAATTCAAGTACGTGGCAAGCGTTGATAAGTCCTCAGCAAAGGCTTATGGCAATTTGGGAGTTATTTATCTCCTCAAAGGGGAACTTGAGGAAGCGGAGAAGCACTTTAAGAAATCGCTCGATATAGACCCCTCATACACACCTGCATTCATTAATTATCAGATGTTAGATGCGATGAAAGAGAAAATAAAGAGCGACCCCGGATGTTTAGCGGAGTTGAAGGATAAATTGAAGATGGGGCATTTTTAATTTTAATTTTAACTTAATTAACCCTTGGTTCTTTATTTATCTTTATCGCAAATCGCAAAACCTTAGACAAAAGCGCATCAATTTTGCATTTCATACAATACTTCCTCCCCACATAAAATTCTGACGATGCTGTGATACGGAATTTCTGCTTCTTTCAGGCTAAGAAAGGATTTTTCCTATATTCACGGCAGACAAACGAATTTTTTGATTGAACGCTTCGTATAGCCATAGATTCAGCCTACACTAACAAGAATTTTGTTCTTTTCCAAGACGGACATTAAGAGTTCATCAATATTACGATTTGCCCTTTTTCTGATTCTATCCTTGTTTCTTCTTTTCTCATATTCGTTCACACAGTTTCTAAAAGTCTCATAGCGTACAGAAGAGAGAATTTCACGGAGGTCTGTGGAAAAACCAAGTTTCTCTAACGGCGGAGAGACGCCGATAAGATTAAACAAGTAAATTCCTGTTGGTGCATGATATACGATCCATTCATCCACGTTTGTGGTACCGGTCATGCGCCTCCATTTTCGTCTCTGTTCTTTAATTAAGCCCTCCATGTCATTGTTTGTTCTGGGTAGCCGTGCGTCTTCGTATGTGTGAAACAAGCCACACCAGCATCTTTTTATTTGATCGGCAAGCGATTTATATCGGGAATCGCTTTTAGCTTTGCTCTCTATAAATGCTAAAAAACGCTTCATCCGCTTCTCCACGCCCTCTTTTGATTGTTTGTCTTCGTTTCTCAGTATCCTCCTGAGTCTGCTGAAGATCCCGTGATCATATTTGAGCCGTTTTACCCTGTTCTTTATCACGCCATCGTTGATCACAGAAGCCAATATCCGCTCTAAGTCGTATAACGCCTGTTTATACCAGTCATCGGCGGGATATTCCCTCATACACTTGCGAATAACCGCCCTCACCACTTTATAACGATCGTACATCTTGACAT
>QMVO01000009.1 GCA_003661125.1 Methanosarcinales archaeon | reverse complement strand
GGCTGGAATCGAATTTTATGGATTTTTATGGTGTACTTTTAAAATTTGAGAAAAGAATATGCAGGAATATGCAAAAAATCAATTTAGAATTATGGATTATGGGTCGCGTTACGGAGGGGGCTAATAAAGAGTTATGTATCCTGTTTTGAGGGGTTTTTCCTTTTCCTCATCTATAATTTCTTCCACTTCCGCAACTTCCCCGAGCAACACCTTCCCTCGATATTTCGGCGAAAAGACCAGGTGATCGGTCAGCAATGACACCGTATGGTTGTCATGCCTGAGATCGTGCCTTGTTACCGTTTCCCCCCTCGCTTCCACTTCGCCCATCTCTCTTTAAGGTAATCACTAAAATGGTTAAAACCCTATAAAAACTTTTCGGTTTTTCACACGAAAAAGATATTTGTTATAATCGCTCTATTCGTGAAATAAAGTAAAAAAGTCCTGTGAAGTTGAGAAAACAAGATCGCAAAAAAGAAATCAAGCAAAATTTTTATCGAATATTCATAATAACCGTTAAAATCGAAAAAGGAGAAAATTGTCCCGACAAAGTTTCCAAACGGAGCAAGTAGAAAAGAGATAGATCCCGGCTACATGTTTTGCATCGTGTATCTTCTCATTTTCTCGTGGAAATCTGTGTAATCCTGTGGTTAAGTTGCAAGAATCTCTCGTGTCCCACTGAAATAAGAACCACCCTGCTTTTCTCTGATTCGTCTTCAAACTTATACCCGTAATCGCATATTGAGGCTAACGCCTCTTCGATTTCACTTGCAAATTGTTTCACTCGCGAATGCGATGGCATAGCCTCGCGAGGCAACCGTTTTCTTGAATACCCGATGTGCATATATGCTTTCACCTCGACAAAATCAGGATTCGCTATTTTTAACAATTCTGCATACCCCCCTGGATTTACCATGTTTATTCCCTCGATACAAGTAATCCTTATCACCGTTCTCGTTCTACCTTTCTTCATTCTCAGCTCTTCCAGCGATTCTTTTATACGCGACCAGTAGTCGGCGTGTGCAACTTTTTTATAAATGGCTTCATCGGGTGCATTCAAGGAAAGATACAACTGAGAAGGGCTTATTTCACGCAGCACATCTGGATTTGTGCCATTCGTCACCACAAAAGTGGTCATGCCACGCGAATGAAATTCCTGTATAAGCTCCTTTAAATAAGGATACAAAGTAGGCTCTCCTATAAGTGAAATAGCAGCATGCTTTGGGACCTCTGCTTCCATAAAGGCAGTACGGTTTGTCTTCGGTGAGCCTTTAAACCCCGAAATAAGTCTTTTTTGTTCTTTTATGCATCCATCTACTACCTCTTCAGGAGAATCCCACTCGGTTGGTTGCTTCATTAGTTTGGTCTCTCTTCCTATGGTGAAAGCTTCAAGAGGACGCCAACAATGGACACATCGCTGGTTGCAGAATATAGAAGGCGTCATCTGGACGCATCTGTGCGCGCTGACACCGTAAAATTTTCCCTTATAGCAATTTCCTTCCCCTCTTATTGATTTCCACAGCCATAGACATGTTTTTACCGCACTATGTTTATGCAGTCCCACAAAATGATATCCCTGCTTTTCCAATGTTTTCCTCGTTCCGTCCTCCTCATCGTATTTCAATGTAGCCTTCGGTTCCATTCACAAGCACCTCCTGCCCATCCTGTATCAGTTCGCCTTCAATTGGGTCAATCTCAAGCGAATCAACAGCAGGTATCTCTGCTATAATCGCACCCACTGCCACTATTGTATCTGCACGACGACTAATCAAGGCACAGGGGTTTTTTCCATGCTTTTTTAGCTGGTATATTACATAGGAGCCAACCGTTGAGCCTTTACCCCCCGGGAATATCAAAATACGATTTGCTATTTCTTTTCCATAGATGTCAAGCGATTTATCCACGATGATACCCGTGTTAGGATCTACTGCACCGAGGAATGAGATTTTCTGCTTTGAAATTAACGCTTTCCCGGTGGCTACTCCTTTTGAGATGCTCCTGCCTTTTATTTTTCGGTTTACCATTACCCTTGTTTGACCGACTAAATATTTTTAATATCTCTTATCTTAAAGTCTTAATTAAAGAAGAAGTGTTGTAATAATAATACTTGAAGCTTGAAGGAAAAGGGATAAAAATGGAAGAAAGAGAGCTAAGTGAGAGAGGGAGGGAGCAGGAAGCAGAAGTGCAATCCTTGGTTTTAAGATTGCGACAATACCAGGCGCAAGCCGAAACAACATCTCAAGAGATGGTCTTTGTCCGGCAGGCGATTGGGGAGCATGAGAAGGCGATTGAAACGATAAAACAGTTGAAGCGCATGAAAGCGGGAGACGAGATGATAGTGCCAATCGGGGCTAACTCTTATATCTACGTTACGCTTGGCAATACCGATAAAATAATAGTTAGAATAGGTGGGGGCGTGAGTGCAGAGAAAGACCCTGATTCTTCAATGGAGTATCTTAAGGAAAAAAAGAAGGAGTTAGAGAATTCACAGCGTGAAATGGCTGGAGTATTACAAAGGATAGAGCAGGAGGCGCAGAAAATACAGACCAGACTGCAAGAAATCGCAGCCGCAGGCAGCAGTGGTGCCGGCGCAGGCAGATAAATCTGGTCTTAACGAAACAAAAATGTTTGACAAACTGAGGAAGAAGCTACGGGACTTCTCTAAAACCATCGAGAAGAAAATAACAGAGAAGGGGAAGGCGTTATTAGAAGGAGAGACGATTTTGGCTGATAAAGATTTGAATAAGCCTTTAGAGGAGTTGGAGACGGCGTTATTGGAGAGTGATGTGGCATTATCCGTAGTTGAGGCACTGATTTCAGGTGTGCGGGCAGAATTGGTGGGCAGGAGTAAGAAATGGAGCATGGATACTGGAAGATTAGTGAAAGGAGCAATAAGAGATGCGTTGTTAAAGGTTTTTCACGGTGAGAAACTCGATTTTGAAGAGTTCGTGAATAGAAGGGATAAGCCCGTAAATATCGTTTTTGTCGGCGTGAATGGCACTGGAAAGACAACGAGTATTGCAAAGGTAGCAAAGAAGTTACTAGGGCGTGGGCATTCGGTAGTGATTGCATCTGCTGACACCTACCGCGCTGGTGCGACGGAACAAATAGAGGAGCTCGCATCTAATTTAGGAATAAAAGTGATAAAGCATCAATATGGTGCGGACCCTGCCGCGGTTGTATATGACGCGATGAAATATGCGAAGGCAAACAGAAAAGATGTGGTTCTGGCAGATACCGCAGGGAGAATGCATACTTCTATAAATCTCATGGAACAGTTGAAGAAGATATGCCGGGTGACAAAGCCCGACCTGGTGATATTTGTAGACGAAGCGACAGCAGGGAACGATGCAGTAGAAAGGGCGAAGAAATTCGACGAGGTCGTAGGAATAGATGCTTCCATCCTGACAAAAGTTGACATAGATGCAAAAGGAGGAACTGCTATTTCCATTGCGCATTCTACTTCTAAGCCCATTTTATTTTTAGGCACGGGTCAGAGATATGAGGATATGAAGAAGTTTGATGCGGAATGGCTCGTGGATCAGTTATTGAATGAAAATGGTGGTGATGGAAGAAATGTTTCCTGAGGAGTATAGAAACAGCATTTTGGGGTTAGTAGAGGCAAATGAGGGTATGAAGACACTGCTGGGAATATTTTATCTATTGAAAGGATATACAACAGAAGAAGCACTTGTGAAGAACTTCCGCGCGATGACAGGAAAGGATTGTAAAGATTTGTTAAAATTGCTGAGAAGAGAACGAATTCTAAAAATAGGCCCTTATAAAGAATATCTTTGCCTGTCTGGCTACGAAGAGGTTTTCAACGATATTGCAGCCGGATTCTCACCTCAGCCATCCGATTTATCAGAATATTTTGAAATAGCGGTGGAAGAAGGAAATAAAGCGGCACTGAAAATGATAGAATTACTTCTGAAAATGGGCATGCAAGGCATCGGCGAGTTCTCACAATATGACTGTATAAAAAGTGACATCTCCGAAATGTTTTCTCCTGCGGTCTTCAGCTCATTGGAAGAGGAGTTTATCAAGAAGAATCTGTGCATATATGGGAAAAAACAAACAAAGGAATTTCTGAAGTTATACCAGGGAGAGGATAAAATAAAGGAAGTAAAAGCGAGAATAAGGGATTGGAAAACGAATAAACTTGCTGAGCTACCTGTTAAAGAGACAGTTGAAAAAGCGACAGAAAAACTTATAGAGGATTCGAGGGGGAAAATGAAGCGTGAAAAGCGAAAAGAGAAACTTGCAAAGACGCTTGGCATACCAGAAACTGAAAAAATAGAGGACACGGTGGGGTATTTCAGCGGGTTCACAACCGATGACACCCTTATGATGATCACCGGCAATGCGCTAATAGATCATGACAAACTTTTTTTGGTCATTACTGATAGCTTGTCGAGGTATGAAGCAAGGGAATGGAAGGACTTCCCCGTGATCTTTATAACTGAGCGCATACCGAAATGGATAAGGAATATTGATGTTGTGTTTAAGGATGCGTATCCAAAAATATCCGAACGAAAGATGGCAATAGCAGTCCCTAATCAGGTCGCATACTCAAATTTCAAGCAGGAGCTTCTTTTTAAGCTCGTAAACCAGTTGGGGATTCGTGAGGTTGTGGAATTATAATAGAGCCGAGCTACTGTTGTATCACTCGTTTATCCACAACGCTTTCCGGAATTATCTTCTCCACGCCAGTTGTGAAACTCTTTATCTTCTCTATGAACTTCTTCTTTAGTTTACCCACTAAAACATGTTCAAGCACGTCCTCTATTGTCACCACTGGTATTATTTTCACCTTATCCTTATACCTCTCTTCGATAAGCACATCATTCAGGTTTGACTGGGGAATCAATACTTCCTTGATGCCTGCCTGAGCAGCAGCCTCCACCTTCGGTGTTATTCCTCCTACAGGCAGCACATCACCCCGTACGGACAAAGAACCGGTCATCGCCACACTCTGGTCTACTGGAATATTCTCTAAAGAAGAAATAACAGCAGTGGCAACGGAAATAGAAGCAGAATCTCCCTCCACTCCTTCGTGTGTGCCAACAAATTGAATATGGATGTCTTTCGTGGATATGTCCTTCCCAGTGAACTTTTTGAATACTGCGGAAACATTTTGCACTGCTTCCTGTGCTATTTCCTGTAATCTGCCTGTTGCTATTACCCTACCCTCCTCTTTTGATTGCGCTGGTGTAACTTCTGCGATTATTGGGAGCATAACACCCGAATCTCCAACTACCGCGAGCCCATTCACCCTGCCTATCTCAAACCCTTCGGTTTTAAACAATTTATAGTCCTTCTTGTGCTCCAGGTATTCATCAGCCACCTGCTGCTCCACGGATTTTGCCATCGCCTTTGCTTTTATCACATGTTCTCCAGTTACATATTTAGCACCTTCTGCACGGGCAATATCTCCTGCTACACGCACCAGTCCGCCCAGATCCCTTAATATCAAAGTAAGGTGTCCTTTTCTACCAGACCTTCTTCTCGCTTCCCTTATTATCTCTTCCATGCCGCTTCTATCGAAATGAGGAATCTTTCTGTCTCTCTTCACTTCCTGAGCAATGAACCTGACGAGTTTTTTTCTGTTCTCTTCGGTATCGTCCATCGTATCTTTCATGTATACCTCGTATCCATAGCCCTTTATTCGAGAACGAAGGGCAGGATGCATACCAGCTACTGCATCCAGATTACCAGCAGCGATCATGATGAAATCACAAGGCACCGGGTCCGTTTTCACCATAGCTCCTGCACTTCTCTCTGATTGTCCTGTGATCGGATACTCCTTCTCTTGCATCGCAGTGAGCAGGTTTTGCTGCGCCTCTATCCTCAGCGTGTTTATCTCATCAATGAAAAGAACTCCTTTATGCGCCTTATGGATCGCGCCTGCTTCTACTCTATCGTGTGCTGGCGTTTCCAATCCACCCGATTGGTATGGGTCGTGCCTGACATCGCCGAGGAGGGCTCCGGAATGCGCTCCTGTTGCATCTATGTATGGTGCGGTTTCATGCCCGAAATTGGAGACAAGCAACTTCGGCATCATTGCCTCCTCCTTTGGCATCATCCACCTGAACACTAAAAGCATAACGGCAGCGGCAATTATCGCCCAAAAAATGTATTCAAATTTCCCTGTTTGTACCGCATAAATCAAACCCATACCCATAATGAGGAAGAAAGTGAACATAAGAAAAGTACTTCGCATCTGGACGCGCTTTCTCACTTCTTGCTTCTGTGCATCAACTATCTCTTTTCCCTTACCATAAGGAACAACCCTTATCTTTGGGTTGTTTTTATCCTCGGCGTTGGGATACACCAGAATATCCTGTAATTCCTCCTTTGGCAGCAATTCCGCCATGCTACATCCAAGCATTGACTTCCCGGTACCGGGGGTGCCGATCAGCATCACGTGTCTTCTCTGATTAGCAGCCTTCTTTATCACTTCCACGGCATGCTCCTGCCCTATCACCTGGTCAATCAGCAGCTTTGGAACTTCCACTTTCTCAGTTGTTTTTATATCCTCGCCTGCTAACAACTCGGTATCCACATGCTCATCCACACGCTTATCCCCTACCTTCTCAGATCCAGTCATGCACATCACTTTCTTTTTTTATTCTCCTATTAAATGAGGATCTTTATAAGATAAATAGTTCTTTTTTTTATTAGTTAGTTAACCCCAGATAAAATCCAAATACCTATATTTTGGTAATATTTAGACATTGGGATTTTTTTTTCGCCTTCTAACTATCCTCCCATCTCAAATACATCGTGTATCGCTTGTGCCGCCTTATAGGCATCTTCCTTCTTTACTACAAAAGAGATATTAAACTCTGAACTGCCTTGAGAAATCATTATCACGCTTATTCCTTCTTTACCAAGAGCGGAAAAGACTTTACCGGCAACTCCAGGCGTTCCTGCCATTTCTGCTCCCACAACGCCCATTGCGCAAACATTGCTATTGGACGTGAAGTTGCGTATCACGGTGCCATTAGTGTTCACGCTTTGCATCGCACCAATAGCTCGGTCCAGTTGTGCACTGTCTATAACGATGGATATTGTTCTCTCCGATGAGCCCTGACTTATCATTATGATGTCCACGCCTTTAGCGGCTAAAACAGAGAATATACGTGCTGCAACGTCTGATATGCTCCTCACACCTGCGCCAGCGATATTGATAATGGAAGTGTTTTCGATGAGCGTAATAGCTTTGGCAGCCTTTTTTGTTTTTTCCGGTTCTGCACCAATAAGTGTGCCCTTATCGTCCGGCTTGAGCAAATTCTTCACTCGTATCGGTATCCTTTTTCTCATCGCAGGTTCTATCGCCCTTGGATGAAGGACAGACGCACCGAAATAAGATAGTTCCATCGCCTCTGAGTATGAAATATACGGTATTTTTCTTGCATTCCGTATTATCTTAGGGTCTGCACTCATTATCCCCTCCGTTTCTTTCCACAGCCATATTTCATCGGCATCTATCGCTGCGCCAATTATGGTGGCTGTATAGTCTGATCCACCTCTACCCAACGTTGTTATTATCCCTTTCTTCGTTTCTCCGATATATCCACTAACGACTGGTATTTTCCTCCCGTTCAATAAAGGCAAGATTCTCGCTCTTACCGTCGCCTCTGCACTTCTTGTTAACTGTGCATTGCCATAGTCTTCATTCGTTATTATTCCCGCATCACCGCCGGTAAGATGCACTGCGTCCATTCCCGCTGATTGTAACGCGCCAGCCAATATGGGCGCTGCTAATCTTTCGCCGAACGAAACGATATAGTCAAGTGACCTCGCGGTCAATTCGCCTAAAAGGCATATACCTATCAAGGCTTTCTCCATCTCCCCCACTCTTTCTTCTATTTCTTTCTTCACCACGTTCAACACATGCGTATTATCTATCGCCTTTGACGCCGCCACTTCATGCTTCTTTTTCAAATCCTCCACGAATTCTTTTACCTTTTCTACTTTTCCCTCTTTCGCTACCCTGGTTGCGCTTTCATGTAATGTATCAGTAACTTCGAAGATTGCAGAGGTAACCACGACCATTTCCATTCCTTCGCCTTCTTTGCACCTCTGTATCAAGTCCGCCACAGCCTTTATCTTTCTCCCATCTGCCACTGCTCCTCCACCAAACTTCATCACCAGTCTCATACTCTCCTTCCTCTCTGCTTTTGTATCCTCAGCTTTGACCGTCGGTTGTTCCAAATTTTTCGAAATATTTTATATTAATATGATTAAATTAAATGCTTAATTATTTCAAGGTGATAGGTATAATTAGAGAAGGGAGGGAGATATAAAAATGGCAGGACAGTTAGGTGGAATACCGGTATTGGTGTTGAGAGAAGGGAGTGAGAGAACACGAGGGAGAGAGGCACAGAGCACGAACATAAATGCGGCGAAGGCGGTTGCTTCTGCGGTTCGTACTACTTTGGGTCCCAAAGGAATGGATAAAATGCTTGTGGATTCCCTTGGTGACGTGGTTATAACAAACGATGGTGTGACCATTCTCAAGGAGATGGACATAGATAGCCCGGCAGCGAAGATGATGGTAGAGGTTGCAAAAACGGTGGACGAAGAAGCTGGTGATGGTACGACAACTTCTGTTGTTGTTGCAGGCGAACTGCTAAAGAAGGCTGAGGAGCTATTAGAGCAGGAGTTGCATCCATCGGTAATCACCTCAGGATACAAACTTGCGGCAGAAAAAGCTAAAAAGGTGCTGGAGGAAATTGCAACAGATATAGACATAGACAATGACGAAGAGCTGAAGAAAATAGCACGAACCGCAATAACAGGGAAATTTGCAGAGAGTTCTCGTGATTTCCTCTCGGAAATTGCAACAAAGGCAGTAAAGGCGATCGTGGAGACTGGTTACGGTGGGAAAAGAGTGGTTGACACGGACAATATAAACGTGGAGAAGAAAGTGGGAGGAAGAATAGGCGACACCGAGTTAGTGCGGGGAATGGCACTGGACAAAGAAATAGTGCATCCCGGAATGCCGAGAAAAGTAGAAAATGCGAAAATAGCGTTGATTAACGCAGCGCTGGAGGTGAAAAAGACTGAAACGAGTGCAGAAGTAAAGATAACGTCATCAGATCAGTTAAAGGGGTTCCTTGACGAAGAAGAAAGAACGATGCGCCGGATGGCGGAGCGCATAAAAGAAAGTGGTGCGAATGTCGTGATATGCCAGAAGGGGATAGACGATGTCGTGCAGCATTATCTTGCGAAGGAAGGCATTATTGCGGTGCGGAGAGCGAAGAAAAGCGATATGGAGAAATTGGAAAGAGCCACTGGAGGTAAGATAGTAACTGCAGTGGATGAGATAAGCGGAAGCGATTTGGGGCATGCCGGATGGGTAGAGGAAAGGAAGATTGCAGGAGATAAGATGCTGTTTATACAAGAGTGCGAGAATCCTCATGCGGTGTCAATTGTGCTAAGAGGCGGTACAGAACACGTGGTTGATGAAGTTGAGCGCGCTTTACATGATATGCTCCGGGTAGTAGGGTGCATAATCGAGGATGGAAAAGCAGTTGCAGGCGGTGGTGCCGTAGAAACAGAATTGGCTCTGCGCGTGCGAGAGTACAGTGCGTCGCTGAAAGGGAGAGAGCAATTGGCTGTGGAGAATTTTGCAGCGTCGGTAGAGATAATACCACGAACGTTGGCTGAAAATTCCGGGCTCGACCCGATAGACAAGCTGGTTGAATTGAAAGCCGCACATGAACGGGGCGAAAAAAATGCTGGTTTGGACGCTTATACCGGAAAAATCGTTGATATGTGGCAAGGAGGTGTGATAGAGCCGCTGAGGACAAAGAAACAATCGTTGGAATCTGCAGTAGAGGCTGCAACGATGATACTCAGGATAGACGATGTGATTGCGTCAAAGCGAGAGACATTGCCGCCTGAGGGAGCACCCGGAGTTCCTTCTGGTGGTATGGGTGGTATGCCGCCTGGCGGGATGCCACCATATTAATTAAATTTCACAATCTCCTTATATCTCCGATAGCTCTCTCTGTTTGTAAAAGCTCGCGCTTTAAACTGGGATAAGGTTTCGGAGGCTACAATCGGTTTTATACAAAGGTTTTAGCCCTGCAGGGCTTCATCAGGGATGCTGGAGGTGAATTTTAACTGATGTTGATACACGACCAGGATATTTATTTGAATATATTTGAGGTGGTTTGATTGAGCGGGATACACCATTTTCTATCCTATTTTACCCGACATAAGGTGGTAAAGATGTGCATAATAAGCGGTGCAACGTTCATCATCGCTGCGTTGATAGATGCGGTATTCTTCCTTAATGTGCTGAATATGTTTACCAATGATTTCATAGACGCCGCGATGCTATTGCGTATGACTTATGAATCAACGCTCATGTTCATAGGTTATACAATCCTCCTGTTCGGGATGTTAAGTTCTGCATTTTCCATGTTGCGAGATCATAGATTCAAAAGCAATTCAAAAAAGCTTCAAATTCAGTTTATCATCCTTTCCTCTTTTATCATTTCTTTCTTCATTGCGAGAACATTTGTTGTGCTTTTAAGTGCCGATATTAATCCTGCATGTCAGTTATGGATGAAAGGGTATCGGGTTCATCACTTCTTCTTTGGTATCGGGCTGCTCGTTATTGGCGGCTGGCTTGGGCATTTTCAGCATGGGCGGCGACTTGTGACCTGGATTTCCGCAGGTCTTTACGGTGGTGGCTTGGGATTAGTCGTGGATGAGTTTGGATTGCTATTGACCTTTGGAGATTACTGGGCAATCCAATCATACATATTTTTTGTGTTGATCTCACAGTTTTTTTTGATAACGCTCCTATTTGAGTCATATAAAGTATTTAACGCTTCACGGGCTTAGTATTTTGTTTTGAGCACCTTTGCAGTGATTATAAAACCTACAATTAGATTGGAAAAGTACGTAATCCCCCTCCAAGCTCCCACAAGAACGCCCACGGCATAAGCTGTGACGAATCCAGAATACAGGTAAAGCATACCGGCTTCTGCAATCCCACTGCTTCCGGGAGTAATAGGAATGAGCGATAAAAGGACGATGATAAGTTGTGAAGTGATAGAAAAGAGAAAAAAGGGGTTCTGTCTAAATGCCATCAGTACTGCAGATGGAACAAGAAATTCAAATATCCATATCGCGGCGGTGAGCAGGATTACAGTCGTTATCTGATTGAACGAGTTGTTGGCTAACTTCCGCGCAGCATCACTGAACAGTCTCAATTCATTCGTAATATAATTGCAGATTTTTTCTGCTTTTTCGGCTTTAACTTTAAAGAACTTTTTCAGCACGAGATACAACTTTTCGACCAGTACATCGGCTTTTTCGGGCTTCTTTACTCCGATGTATAGAAATACAATGAATATCACCAGGGCTACGAAAAATACAATTCCTACTTTCAAACCTAATTTGGCTGAAAAGCCGGATAAAAATACGAAAATGGGCAATGCCGAGATAAAAAATACCGCATCAAGAAGCCGTTCAGCCAGAATAACCGCGCTTGCTGAGCCAATACTCGCACCCTTATCTACGAGCATTTTGACCCTTAGCGGTTCCCCGCCAGCCGAGGAAGGAGTTATAGCAGCAAGAAACATGCTTGCTAGTGACGTTTCGAGAGCATACCCCAATGAAATTTTTTGTTTGAGAAATGAGAAGAGAAGTTTGAGCCGGAAAGCCCAGAAGAGCCAGAAAAGAGCGTGTAAAATGAATGCAATTAAAAGCATCTCCGGCTTTGCCTGTGAGATTGCACTCCAGGTTAAGTTTGTCTCAGTAAGCTTGAAAATGACGATTATTGATGCGATGCTTATCAATATACCCGCAAATTTCTTCATCTACCACCCTCTTCTCTTCATTGATTTCCACTCAATGCTTCTTCCACTAACAAAATTGAAAATGGCGGCGATTGCCGCGTATTGAAGCGCAAGGGTGTACAGAATAAGTCCTGCAGACACTGATGGAGATATTTTGGGCGAGGTTGAATACCGCAGGATGATGAAAGGAGAAACTAAAACAAATGGAAGAAAGAAGATTATACAATAAGTGATCGTCAGCGCCATTACCCAAGAGCAGATAAACGTTTTGTTATTACTGCGCTTAACATCAGCCCAGTATCGCCAGAGCTGCAAGCCACCGTAGTACCATCTCTTTCGCTGACTGAGTAAATCCCGCCAGCGAACAGGTGATTGTTCATAAATGGTTGTAGAGGGGACAAGAATTGCTTTGTAGCCCCTGGCATGCATTCTCGTTGCATAATCTGCATCTTCTGCGATGGCATCTTCATTTAGCTTATGCTTGTAGAGCAGGTCAGCTCTGAGGACACCAATCAATCCATTAAATTGCTTGAAGGCAGATATTTTGAGCAAAAAGTTCAGTGTGTAGTATTCAGCCTGGATAGTTCTCGAAATAAGATTCACCGGGTTTGATATGTAACGGCGAGAAGAGGCTATGTATGCCCTCGTATCGTTTTCAAGAGCATCTACACACTCGCTAATAAAATTTCGTGCTGGTCTGGAATCAACATCGAATAGTGCAACAAAATCTGGGTTGAAATCAGCAAGATAGATAAGGGCGTCATTTATTGCTCCTGCTCGTCTTCCTCTCATCCGTCGCGAACAGACTTCTACACCCTCTTTTTTAAGCAATTTAATTCGCTCATCGTTTTCTGAGTTAATATCAACGGCGTACAATATTCTTACAATAAGGTGCTCATCATGGTCTAAAGCAACAATTCTTTTTACTGAATTTAAGACCACCTGCGTGTCTTCTGATTTTGATACAGGTATTATCACCGCGATTTTTTTCATTGTTTCTCACTTGTTATTTTGTAGAGCGTTTCAATTTTATCAAGTACCGCTTCCCAATCATAGTTCTGCTCAACATTACTTCTCCCTCTTCTGCCCAACTTTGTTGCCAGCGCATCGTCTTCCAGTATTCGCGTAATATTCTGGACAAGCTCCTCTTCATCTTCAAACACCAGACCGCCATTCCGCGCAATTTCCCCGACACCGGGAATATTTGATGCGATGACTGGCGTATTGCATGCCATTGCCTCAAGCAGAACGATACCAAACGCTTCCAGTCGGGATTGCGCAAGTAAAACAAGTACGCGTGCTTTTCGCATCCAGTCCTTCAGTTCGTTATCTGATACTTTACCTCTAAATTCTATTCTAACATCAATTTTTTTTGCAAGTTTTTCAAATCTAAATCTGTCTTCCCCCTCGCCTAAAACCACAAGTTTTGCTCGAATATTTTTCATTGCTCGGATTAAAATTGGCAGACCTTTATATTCAACAAGCCTGCCTGCATAAAGAACGATCCCATCTCGAGCTCCTGCATCTTTTCCCGGTAAAAATTCCTGCACTCTTATGGCATTGGGAATTATCTCAACTTTATCCAAATAATCTCCCAGTACTGGGGAGGTTTCCGCATAACTCCTGGTTGTGGCAATTATGACCTCCGCATTATCCAGAATAGGTCTCACAAGCTCGTCATTCTTTTTCTCAATCCATCTGGATACAAAATCTGGTATGCGCTTCCCATCCACCCTATCCGGGACAAAGACATCGTTGTGATACGTAATGACATGAGGACGGTAGTTCTTTTTCATCACCGCCCGTGCAAAAAAGGGTGAGGGTATTTGTGAATGGTAGACATCTCCCTTTACGTCAGGGAATTTAAGCGGGATGGGAGAATAAGGAATCTGGATGGATGGAATTGTTTTCATGTCAACCTCGCTATCCTCGCCGATGGACGTCACAACTCTAACCTCGTACCCTCTCTTCTTCAGCCCTCTTGCAAGGTTCTTCACATGAACTTCAACCCCACCAATGTGAGGGGGGTAGTAGGGTGTTGCTATCACGATTTTCATATTGCGCCCAAACATCCGCAGTTGCAGACCGAAAACAGCGAGTGCCGTGTACGGCTCTATTTTCTACTTATTTAAATTACTTAGCGTATTTTTAAACTTTTAAGTGAGTTTTACAGCTTTTCCGTGCCGGAGATAACGAGTGCGTCCAAACTTGCAGTTGAGCTTGCAAAGAGAGCTCACAGAGCTTACAGAAGAAGGAAGAGAAGCGAAGAAAGTGAAGGAAGAAGTGCCTATTTTAGTTATTCTGGGGAATCCCCCGTATTTCGGCATTTCTGAGAATAAAGGGGACTGGATAACTGGATTGATTGAGGATTACAAATATGTTGATGGGAAACATTTTGGAGAGAAAAAGCACTGGCTTCAAGATGATTATGTGAAGTTTATCAGGTTCGGGCAGTGGAAGATTGACAGGACGGGAGAGGGGATTTTAGGATTCATCACGAACCACAGCTATTTAGACAATCCCACATTCAGAGGTATGCGACAATCGTTGATGAGGAGTTTTGATGAGATATATTTGCTGAATTTGCACGGGAACTCGTTGAAGAAAGAGAAATGCCCTGACGACAGTAAAGATGAGAATGTGTTTGACATCCGACAGGGTGTAGCTATTGGGTTGTTCGTAAAAAACCTTTCTTTAAAAAAGAAAGCTTTACCAAAGAAACAAGAGCAGGAAGAGGGAAGGATTGCGAAAGTGTATTATGCTGAGAGGTGGGGACTTCGTGAGGATAAATACAGGTGGCTTTTGAGGAATGACATTGAAACGACGGACTGGGAAGAATTAAATTCTATTTCTTCGTGCCGAGGAAGGAGACCTATTTGGATGTTTATGAGAAATACTGGAAGATAACAGATATTTTTCCTGTAAACTCCACAGGTATTGTCACAGCAAGGGATAAATTTGTGATTGATTTTGATAGAGAAGCTTTAAGTTAAGAAGACGAATAGAGATGTTCAGGGATTTGTCCTTATCTAACGATTTCATAAGACAGACTTTTAAATTGAAAGAAAATTACATGTGGAGAGTCAAAAAGGCAAGAAATGACCTGAGCAAAGTCCAGAATTGGGAAGATAATTTCACAAAAATCCTTTACAGACCTTTTGACATTCGGGAGATTTATTTTCACGATTCCGTGGTTTGGCGAAAACGAAAGGAAGTCATGCGGCACATGATGCAGGAGAACTTTGGGTTAATTACTCCAAAACAGTTTAAAGAGGAACCCGGAGCCTTTGTTACAAGACATATTAATGGACATAAAACAGTCAGTGCTTATGATATCAATTATCTCTTTCCACTATATCTCTACCCTGACGAATCCAAAGGAAAGAGATTAGACGAGAAAGCAGCCAAACCAGAACAGGTTCCAAACATAAGTAAAGAATTTTTACAAGGCGTAAAGATTAGGCACAGAGCCAACCGCCTTCCTATCGTAAACGCTACGAGGAATTTTTGAAGGTTGATTTTCCGAGAATTCCCTTGCCTTTAGATACAGAGAAGTTTAAGAAACTGAGTGAACTCGGAAAGGAACTGGTAGAACTTCATTTACTGAAGCATCCTTCGCTTAGCGAGACAGAAATAGGATTTCCAGTGAGCGGCTCAAATACGGTGGAGAAAGTTCGTTACAATGAAGAGCACAGAAGGGTATACTTCAACAAGTGAAGTATTTTGAGGGCATCGCTAAAGACGTGTGTGAATATCACATCGGTGGCTATCAGGTGCTGGCGAAGTATTTGAAGGATCTTAAGAAGCGGAAACTGTCATGGGAGGAGATAGAGCATTACAGGAAGGTGGCGATGGCGATTGCAAGGACGATTGAGGTGGTGGTGGAGGAGGAGGTTATAATGGTGCGAGAAAAATGACAGGTATATTAATTGATTTTGAAAGGATTGATGGTTCTGGGAAGGAAACACAATCAAGACTTCTTGAAAGGGTGTTACCAGATGAAAAGAGAAATTAAATTGTTTTGGTTCTCAGATATTCCTTCCAATGGTTAATTTCTCGAATTAATTCTTCTTCATTCCTATACATTGTACGTATTTGTCCCATTCTCATGAAATATTCAAGGAAGGGACTGGGACGAGGGAAGGGATAATAACCAAAAACAGGCTTCCTATTGTGTCTTGCGTAGATTATTTCTGCCATAACTCCCGCAGATGGTTCCTTAGTATGATGATAAACAACCACGGCGTCCACACTGTCTATAATCGCAAAATCTCTACCTACCACCTGTGTTCTTATCGAACTCAAAGCATCTTCTACTTCTTTCCTGGGAAGCTCAACATCTCCTATTTTCATACTGTTCTGATTTTCTTTTAAGCTATCATAACTGTTGACTATATTCCAATCTTTAATCGTAAAAGGATCAAAGACAATGTAATTTTCGCTTAATTTATCTCTAAATTCTTCAACCTTTGAAAGTTCCTCCCTGCCTTCCGATATCGGATAAGAGAGATATAACTTTAATTTCTCATTCATTTCATATATCAAAGAGGTGAGAGTTTCTTTTGAGTGCTGCCGTGCAAAGATATAAAAATCCGTTACAAATCCCTCTTCTTTTCGCTTTATTGGATCTTTCCGATATTGGCATTCTATGGACAGATCATGTAAGAAATTAACCGAATCTTCTCTCCATTTTGCTAAAAAATTTAACGGAGGACCTCCACTTTCCGTGAATATCCTATTCCAGCGCTCACTATTTAGCAACCTTTTCTTCATCTCTATAAGGTCATCAATGAATGCTATCACAATATTTGGTTCAATAATGTGAAACAATTGTTGGTTAAGCCCTTCCTCTTTACTCCAATCTGCGTAATAGAAGATACAAGTGGTGCTAACAACATGGTAATGCTTGTCACTTCGCTCTATTTCCTGTTTAATTTCATTAAAAGCTTCGTCTCTCCACTTTTCACGTTCTTGTTTTGAAAACAGCGAATCTACATTCATTTCCTCCAATTTTTTACCAGCTCTTTCGGCAGCCTTCTGCATATACTCAAAAACGCTATAATACTGGGTATCTGTCCCACTTTCAATTGCTCCTCTTAAGTAGGCATCTCTATCACAACCGGAGGGCCACTTATAAGAATTACTTCCTTTTCCATTACTCTTCTCTTTCTATCTCCAAATAGAAGTCATCTATGAAAGATAACCACGCAGAACTATTTGTAGAGTATTTGTTTAGCTCATTTCAAACAAAGCTCATTGACGAGCAATTTTTTGAGTTCGTCGTAGACATCTTTTCCCTGTAACCGCCACGTGGCGAAGACGGAAGCGATGTACTGGTAATATT
>QMVO01000008.1 GCA_003661125.1 Methanosarcinales archaeon | reverse complement strand
TGCTATATTTAAATACCCCTGCTTCCACTCCAAATGTTGCGCTGATGGATTACCACCCTAACCATTATTGCAAGAATATCGCATGGAAAGTTTTAAAATAAAGGGTAGCTATACAAATACCAATTACAAATAGGGTGTCTTAAAAGAACATGAGCGAAGAGTACAAAGTAAAATGTATAAGATGCGGTGCATGCTTCTCTAAGGAGGACGTGGTATACACGTGCAGGAAATGCGGCGGTTTGCTGGATATAAATTACGATTATTCCGGGATAGATATAGAGCGAGTGGTCGAAGCCATAGGGGAAGGCGTGTGGAAATACCGTGTTTTACTGCCTTTCGCAGAAGATATAAAACCCATAACAATAAAGGAAGGCAACACGCCTTTGTACAAGTGTGGCAGACTTGCGAAATCTATCGGCGTGGATGAGCTATGGGTAAAACACGAGGGAATGAACCCTTCCGGGTCGTTTAAAGACCGCGGGATGACAGTTGGTGTAACGAAAGCGATAGAATTAGGTGTGAAAGGCGTGGCATGTGCATCCACGGGTAATACTTCTGCATCACTTGCTATTTTTGCTGCGAAAGCCGGTATCCCCAGCTACGTTCTGCTGCCAAAAGGTAAAGTAGCATTAGGGAAAGTAGCACAAGCGATGATGCACGGTGCAAAAGTAATCTCGCTTCGAGGGAATTTTGATGATGCCCTGAGGATAGTGCGAGTGCTGTGTGAGGAAGAGAAACTTTATCTATTGAATTCCGTGAATCCATACCGGTTGGAAGGTCAGAAGACAATAGCGTTTGAAATTGCGGAAAAACTTAAGTGGAAAGTTCCTGATAGGGTGATTCTGCCGGTTGGGAATGCAGGTAACATAAGTGCGATTTTTAAAGGTTTTTTAGAGTTGAAGACTGTCGGCATTACTGGTTCTATTCCAAAGATGACAGGTATTCAAGCAGAGGGTGCGAAACCAGTAGTGAATGCATTTAAGGAAGGAAGAGGGGAGATAATACCGGAAGATAAACCAGAAACCATTGCATCTGCGATAAGAATAGGGAATCCGGTGAATGCCGCGAAGGCATTGCACGCCATTAGAGACTCAGGAGGTGTTGCGGAATCAGTGACAGATGATGAGATAACGAAGGCACAGCTCGAATTGGCAAGGCAGGAGGGCATAGGTGTAGAGCCTGCCAGTGCGGCGTCTATTGCAGGGCTGAAGAAATTAGTCAAGATGGGCGAAATAGAAAGGGAGGAGAAGATTGTATGCATCACTACCGGGCATTTATTGAAAGACCCGGAACGTGTGATAGAAATATGCGAGGCACCGAAGGAGGTGGATGCAGACGTTGATCTTATAAGGAAGATGGTCAAGTGATTTGAAGATGAATTTCAGGCGTGAATATCGAAGATTAAATTAAAGAAGCTTTTATTTTACCAGGGGAGATCAGACTTTATCCCCCTTTTCAGTCTGTAAATACCTCAAAAACTTCTCTAATGTGCCTAATGGAAGAGCAGCATATACAGCTTTTTTTCCGCTACTTTTGCTACCACTGTAATCCGGCAGCCTATTATCAAAAGTACTGTCATCCCACTCCACTATTGTATCTTTCTTTCCATATTTTCGAGCTAACCTCCTGAACTCCGTGAATACCTTCTTTCCCAGAGGGCATAATTGCAGTGTGGGTGTAGGGCGGATAACTACGAAAGGGAACATCCTGCAAGACATGGGTCTGCTTTCGTAAATTGTGCATTCGTCTCCTTTCAAATAGGGACACGGCGTTTTCAGATAGTCATCCACCTCATTTTCGTCCAGCTTGTCAAATAGAGCATCGCCATCAACCCGGCTGAGTCTGCTCATGTCTTCGTCATTCAGATGAATGGGCATCTCGCGACAGCACTTGCAGCATCTCTCACACCTGAAATATTCCAGGATTGCCTGTGCTAACTGCTCAAATCTGTTCCTGTTTTTCTCCAACGTCTTAACATTTTGTGATATGGTAAACCAGAAAAGCTCATCGCCAACTAAGTCCCTGAACAGCAAGGTTTGCTTTTTCAAATCCCCCTTCTCTTCCTTCATCTCTCATTCGCTGAGCAAGAGCAAAAGTTCTCTCGCCTTTTCTATCTCTTCAATTATGCCTGCTTTCACTTGAGAATCCGGTTCTTCAAATAGTTTCCTTTCCAAGCTACTTAAATCGCTCTCGAGCGTTGTCAATCCGCTCCGTGCCATGTGCGCATAAGATATCTTAAAAACCTGAGCCAATAGCATTTCTACACGAGCTTTTATCCATTTTGTAGATGCAGGCACAGGTACTTCTTCTTGTGATTCGCCGGACACATAGGCATAGGCAGGGGGATATGTCCTTATTTCTCTTACTTCTTCCTCGACCTCTGCCTCGCATTTTTTCACCTCAACCGATGAAAATCCAAACAGAGCGACATAATTCAAATAAAGTTCGTCCAGACTGCCGTATAATTTTTCTTTCTCTTCTGCATCTCCAACCCGTTCTATGCTTTTACCAATCCTGATTTTATGCCTGTACATCGCACGGATTTTTTCTTTTCCCGTTCGCCAGGAGGAGTAAAAAATAGAGGGATAAATTAGTTCCTCCAATACGTTTATCCTTATTCTAGGGTCGAAAATCGCTATTCTATCTTCGTGCATATATATAATAAGGAACTCAGCCTTTTTAAAGTTTTTGTTTTTTTTGTTTTTATAAGCCTCGCAACAAATCATATTCCTATAAATAGGTGCATGTATTACTAATAGCAATGGTGAGAAAAAAAAGATGATAAGCGTGAATGAGTATGGATTGGACGTATTCGAGGAAATGATGGACAACTCAGAGGAATTGCAAGTGGGTATAGAGGAGCTGGATAATGGAACGACGATAATAGATGTAGGGGTGGAAGAAGAAGGAGGATTTGAAGCGGGCTTGTACGTAGCGAGGATATGCATGGCGGATCTTGCGGACATCAAATTCAGCAGCTTTGACCTCGGCAAATTGGTGGCGCCAGCCGTAGAGCTTACCACTGACCATCCCGTAGTCGCCTGCATGGCATCGCAATATGCCGGCTGGCGGATAAAAGTGAAGGATTACTTCGGCATGGGATCGGGACCGGCGAGGGCGCTTTCGCGTAAGCCACGAGAGCTGTATGATAAGATATTATATGCAGACGATGCAGATGAAGCGGTGTTAATACTGGAAAGCAGCAAGATACCTGATGAGGAAGTGACAACGAAAATAGCGGAAGAGTGCAGCGTGGAACCCGAAGACCTTTATATCGTGGTTGTACCAACCGCCTCTATCGCCGGGTCCGTGCAAATATCTGCGAGAGGTATTGAGACTGGCATTCACAAGTTAGATTCTTTAGGATTCGACATAAACAGCATAAAACATGCGCATGGCATTATACCGCTCTCGCCTGTGGTTGGTGACGATGTGAAATGCATGGGCTCTACTAACGATTGCATCATCTACTGTGGTCGCGTGTATTACGCGGTGGATTACGATGACGTGAAGGGATTGAAAGGATACGTGAAGAAAGTGCCTTCGTTGAACTCAAGGGATTATGGAAAACCGTTCTACGTCACATTTAAGGAAGCAGGTTTCGACTTCTTTAAAGTAGATGCCGGTATGTTCGCACCTGCGGAAATCACGGTGAACGAACTGAACAGCGGAAAAACGTTTACCAGTGGGAAGATAAATACAGAGGTGCTGCTGGAGTCCTTTGGGATAGAAACGTTATGAATGCCCGTGATTAAAGGCTGCGGGTGATTTGTATGTGAGAGTGTATTGAGAAGAGGGAAAGGTAGAAAATAAGGACAATTTTGGAAAAAATGTGGATGACAGCGAAGAAAGGAAAGTCATAAGTAAGTAAAAGTTATCCTTCTGAACTATTGAAGAGATGCTGGTTGAAAAGAAATGGTTAAACTTTTTGGTATCTCTGGGAGTCCAAGAATAGCTGCTACCGATTGGATAATTCAAGAAGCGTTGCGGTATACAGAAGAGAAATGGAATGCTGAGACACGATATTTCTCGGTTCGTGGTAAGAAGCTTAATTTCTGCATACATTGCGACCACTGCATTAAAGAAGGAGGTTGTATTCACGACGATGCGATGAAAGAGGTATATTCAGGATTTGAATGGGCAGATGCTATTTTGATTGGAACGCCTGTTTATCAGGGAACACTCAGCGGTCAGGTAAAAGTGGTTCTCGACAGGATGAGGGCATTTGCAGCGAGCAAACCTCATGCGCTCCGTGGAAAAATTGGTGCAGCAGTTGCTGACGGCGGCGACCGTATAGGCGGGCAGGAGCTCGCAATCAGGTCACTAATTGATTTTTATTTGATAAATGAGATGGTTCCTGTAGGTGGTGGTCCTTTCGGTGCGAACCTCGGTGCAACCTTCTGGTCGAAGGATAAAGGTGCAGCAGGCGTTAAAGAGGATAAAGAAGGTTTGAAAAGTCTTTATAAGACAGTGAATAGAGTCATGGAGGTTTGTTTTATGATGATTATAAAAGGAGGTAAAAGAGAAGGTGGAAGGAAAGAGCTTTGAAGAGGGTAAGCATGTTAGGATAGCATGGGGGATTACAGGTTCCGGGGATCAGTTAACCGAGTGCGTGAGCATCATGAAGGAACTCGCAAATAAGTACAACTTAGAGGTTCATGTTTACCTCTCCAAGGAGGGAAAGGTGGTTTTAAAGTTTTATAAGCTCTTGAAAGAAGTTAAAGAGCAATTTCCGAAAGTAAGTCCAGAATTAGGACCAAATGCTCCTTTCTTATCAGGAAAAATACAGTTAGGTAAATACGATTTCGTTTTAATCGCTCCCACTACGGCAAATACAGTGGCAAAGATAGCACACGGCATCGCGGATTCGCTGATTACAAATTCTGCTGCGCAAGCGATGAAAGCGGACGTGCCTGTGTATATCTTCCCCGTGGACCAGAAAGAGGGCGAAATAATCACAAAGCTTCCCAACGGCAGGGACCTGAAGTTACGAATTCGGAAAGAGGATGTGGAGAATGTGGAGAAGTTACGAAGAATGCGGGGTATCACGGTTTTGAGTCGAGTGGAGGAGATAGAAGATGTGGTAAAGAGTCGTTTGATTAAACCGAAATACACGCCTTTGAGCGTTCTAAGCTGAGCAACATGAGCAACTGCTCTCTGAACTCATTCACTTCCCTACTCGTTCGCTTCCTCGGTCGCGGTATATCAATACCAAGGCACTTAATAAGGCAACCAGGTCTCGCTGACATTACAGCAACTCTATCTGCGAGATATACCGCTTCATCAACACTGTGCGTCACGAACAGAATAGTCTTCTTAGTCCTTTTCCAAATCTCCAGCAGCTCTTCCTGAAGTATGTTTCTCGTTTGTGCATCCACCGAACCAAAAGGTTCATCCATCAATAAAATTGCAGGGTCAGTCGCGAGAGCTCTTGCAATTGCTACCCGTTGTTTCATACCCCCAGAAAGTTCGTATGGATAACAATTTTCAAAGCCTCTTAGCCCTACAAGCTCTATGTATCTCTCTGCAATCTTTCTCCGCGCTTTTTCTTTCATTCCTTTTATTTCCAATCCGAATTCTACGTTCTTCAAAACCGTTCTCCATGGGAATAACGAAAATTCCTGGAATACCATCCCTCTATCCGGAGAAGGTCCTTTCACCTCTTTTCCATCTAAAATAATCGCCCCACTGCTCGGGTGGTCTAAACCTGCGATTAATCTTAGCAATGTTGTTTTCCCACATCCTGAAGGTCCTATAACACACAAAAATTCGTTCGGTTTAACTTCTAAATTAATGCCCTCTAATGCCTCCATCTTCCCTTCTTCTGTGTTGAACCTCTTCGATACTTTCCGGAGTTCGAGTTTGTGGTTCATTTTCACTATACCGCTACCAACCCTTTTCTCCACTTAAGCGACTTCTCTTCCACAAGATACCTAAATATGCGATCCAGGAGTAAAGCTATTAGCCCTATTACTATCATATACGCAACAAGCTTATCCATCATGTGCAGCGCATAGAATCTATTCCACAATCTCCAGCCCAGACCCACTCTGCCGCTCGCTCCGAACATCTCTGCCGCTACTACGCACATCCATCCTATTCCCATCCCTATACGTGTTCCAGCAGCGATGTAGGGGAGAGAGTATGGGAGAACGACAGATTTTATCAAGCTCATTCCTTTTTTACAACCTAAAACTTTAGCCGCGTCTATATATATCTTATCCACACTTTTAAAACCCGTGTAAGTGTTTATCAGGATGGGGAAAATAGCGCCTACGAACACAACAAAACCAGCGGAATAATGAGTAAGTTTTAACCATATAATAGCAAATGGAATCCATGCGATTGGAGGTATCGCACGTAATATTTCCATTATTGGATCCATAGCTCTATCTATAAGCTTGAACCCGCCCATCAAAGCTCCTATTGTTATTCCAACCGTTGCTCCCGCAGCTAAACCGATACTAAAATGTAAAAGGCTGATGTAAATATCTACCGGTATTACTTCTCGAACAGTATAAAAAGCAAAGAAAACTTCATAGGGGCTTGGCAGTAGATAAGTCTTCTTCACGATAAAACTCGCTACTAACTGCCAGATAACAATGACCGTGCAAATCCCTATTGTTTCTATTATCCCTCTCCTTTTCAGGAATTTCAAACCTTCGTTTTCTCTCATTCGTTTAAAAAAAGATAAAAAGGAGAAATAAAATTAAAATCTCCTCCTTAATATCAGATATGTTACTGCTAATAGCACCGCTATTGCAAAAACAGCCGTAAACCCTGGGGTAGGTACCGGTGTGGGAGTTATTACTGGTGTTGGAGAAGGGATTGGCGTAATCGTAGGAGTTGCTTCAGGTGTAGGTGTGGGGGGTGCAATTCCCTTCGTAACTCGATCATAAAAGCTGGTATCGAAAAGGTCATCTTGTGTTAGCAATTTGTCCGTGTATCCCATTTCATAGTCTACCTTTGCATATTCAAGTGTAGAAGGTATTTCAAGATGAGGATTATGAATCCACTTCATGTCCGTTCTATTGAATGACGCCTTTACCTTTTCCACGTCCCATCCTACTTTTTTCGCAAATATCTCAGCAGCTTCGTCTATATGCTCACGATTGTACTCTGTTGCGTTTATGTGTGTTCGGATTATCTGCTCAAGAAGATCTGGATGTTCTCTGATCAGTTCACCACTTGCTAAAAGGCAACAGCACGCATGGTCGGGCCACATGTCTCCGGAAAGAACCACTATCTTTCCCGCTCCTTCCAGTTCTATTATCGTTGGCGAAGGACTGGGCAGAAATACAGCGTGCACAGCCCTTGCTGCTATCGCCGATATTGCGTCACGAGGTCCCATTGGTACAATTTCAAGGTCGTTTGCTGGGTCTATTCCATTATCTTCCAGCCATTTCCTGAGTATGGTATCCTGAATCGAGCCTGGAGGGAAAGTAGCTATTTTCAGCCCTTTCAAGTTCGCTGGCGAAGTGTAGTTTGCAGCGATTTCAGGCAAAAGAACAATAGCAGAACCATTTGTTTGCACTGCTGCGACTATCTTCGCATCTAATCCTTTATCTATTGCAGAAATGGGTGGTGCTGTCCCTACGTAGGCGATATCCAGTGCACCACCCATCATCGCGGTCATTTCTGGCGGTCCCGAGGGGAATTCAGTGTCGGTAACTTCATCTATTCCAAATCTCTTCAGGTCGCTTTCCCACCATCCCTTTTCCATCGCGGTCATGTGCGCGATCTGGTGCGTGCTGGGTTGGTAACCTATGCGCAACTCTGTTATCTCTCTTGCTTCACATATCTGCGCTGGCATAGCTGTTAAAGCACACATTGCTACTAATGCTGCCAAAGCAATCAGAACTTTTACTGGTTTTACTTTTTTCATACTAATCACCTCCTCATTTTCTTCTTTCTATACTATCAAACATTTTTTTATACATAAACATTTTTTCTTCCTGTCAGTATTTAAATGTTTCTATTTTTGTCTATTAGATTGTCTTATTGTATAACAAAACGGCAAGCAAAATATGAATAAGAGATAATTCTATACTATGCGAGATAGGAGAGGAGAGTATCGCTAAAGCATAGCCTTCATAAATCTTCTCTTTATTTGCCATGATGTCAATTTTATGTTCTCCATTTCTGCATTTCCCGGTTTTACTATTACGTGAATGAATCTCGGTCCTTTAATGCTATACAAACCCTCGATAGTTGCGCGCAACTCCTTCTCTGTGTGCACTTTTTTTGTTTCTTTTATCCCCGCGCTTATCGCCATTAATTCCATATCTACACCGGAATAAGCATTTGTCAACTGGTCACCTGTGCTTCCTAACGTGCCATTATCCAGACAAAAAATAGATAGATTCCTGGGCGTTTCCGCTGCTATTGTAGGTAAGACACTCGTGGCTAATAAGCTACCATCACCATCAAGAACAACCACTTCTCTTTTCGTTTTTAATGCCATACCCAAGCCTATTGAAGACGCCTGACTATAACTGCCCAGCATATAGAAGTTTAGATCTCTATCTCTAATCTCATACAATTCCTTACTTGGTTCGCCAATATTGGAAACAACAGCTTCTTCATCCAGAATTTCCGCTACTGTTTTTATTGCATCATATCTCGTCATCTCTGGCTCATGAATCGTTTTTTTATATTCCACGATGGTTTCCCTCTCTCTTTTTGGAAACCGCTCTGTGAGTCCAGCCTCTTCTCCTCTCCTTCTCTCCCATGTTTTTGGAGAAATCAAAGCGACGTGGATTCTGCTATTTTCATACGCATCGCAAATAACGTTGTCCATCATGTTTATTTTGGATTTGTCGTCTATTACCGTATAGGGAATATCAAACGCTTTTAACATTCCTGGAAGGTTTTTATTAAACGGTATTTGTGCAAGTATCTGTTCCCTATAAACGCCTCTCCAACTCGTTATTATCGGCAAAGGCAGCTCGTAAGTGCTGGTAAGGGACATTAACGCATTCATGGAATTGCCCAATCCCGAACTTTGCATAACTATTGCAGGTTTTCCAAGAGCGAGATATGCACCTGCACATATTCCAATCCCATCCTCTTCCTTGTTTAGAGCGACATCGTGAAAGTGGTGCGGGATAAGATGAAAGAGGCTTTTGGCTTTACCACATGGCAACGTTGCTACAATATCTATTCCATTATCTTTCATTATGTCTATTATCTTCTCTTCTATTTCGCACATTTTGTAACCACAAGATCACACTTAGAAAGAAATGCTTTATTGTTTTGAATTGAATATAAATAAATAAAAATCATAAAATCAATTATGGCAAAAAGAAGAGCAACGAAAAAGGTTAAGAGGGAAGGAGGAAGAGGAAGAGGCGAAGAACGTGGACTTATGTCCTCTGCGGGATTGATGCGGTATTACGATGTAGAGGAGTCTGCGGTTAAGCTATCACCCAAAACGATACTACTCCTCGGCGTCTTTATAGGTGTCGTGGTGTTAGGGTTGGAGATATATTTCGGTGTCTGGCCTGCTTGAAGAGAAACAATGCATCGGCACGACGTGAGCGTGGTCATGGTGGACATAAGCGAAAAAGAGAATGTTGAGCGAATAGCAGTGGCTTCTGGCAGCATAAAATTGAAAAATAGCACTATTGAGAAGATAAGAAGGAGGGATATAAAGAAGGGGGACGTGCTTGCATGCGCGGAAACCGCAGCGATATTGGCTGTGAAAAAAACCCCTGATATGATCCCGCTATGCCATCCAATAAGCATTGAAGCAGTAAAAGTTGATTTTTCGATGTGTGAGGAGGATATAAAAGCGACAGTATCTGTGAAGTCCGTTGGAAAGACGGGCGTAGAGATGGATGCACTGCATGGTCTATCCGTGGCTCTGTTAACGATTTGGGACATGGTGAAATCGGAAGAGAAGGACGAAACGGGAAATTACCCGCATACGTGGATAGAAGGAATAAGAGTGGAGAGGAAAGAGAAGCGGGGGTTGCTGAGTTAGGAAAAGGCGCAGGGCTTAGGACCCTGTCTCGAAGGAGTCCGCGTGTTCAAATCACGCCCCCCGCATGATTTTATAAATAATGGGGGTAATAATTAATAATTAACAAACAAATGAGCATAAAAGAAGCATGCAGGATATTGGTTTTAGACCCCATTCACGGGGCAGAAGTCATTGCAGAAGAGCTAAAAGAACTTGAGAAACAAGTAGAGGTCTTCGACCCATACCATCAAACCTTTTCTAAAGCGTTGGATTACGACCTTGTTATCGCACCGGTTCATCTGAATCCGAACTTTGAGGTTGTAAGGCAAACTTTAAAGATGGAGATACCCATTGTGAATCATCACGAAGCGGTAAAAGAGATTGCGGCTCTAAAAAATCTTTTCGCCGGTATAAAAGTAGTGGAAGTAACAGGTACGGTTGGAAAGACCGCAGTCTGCGAGCTAATCTGCCAGTTGTTGAACAAGGAAAAATTTGAGGTTCTTTCGCATACCAGCTCCTCCACGAGGTTTAAATCGGCAGAAAAAGGAGTACTATTTCCCAGGATAGGCAGCACGCCTGCGAACATGTTGAAAGTGATGGAGATAGCGCGAGAAAAGAATTTGAAGCCAAATATAGCGGTATTTGAAGTCTCACTCGGTTTAACAGGAGCAGGCAATGTAGGGGTAATAACGAGCTTGAAAGCAGATTACAGGATTGCTGGAGGCACAAAAGATGCTTCTGTGGTAAAAAGAGGATCAATGAAGAACTATGAAAGCAAACACGGGAGTATAATAGTTCATCCAGGCTCATTAAGAACAGATGAAGAAGTGGTAGCGAATACCTTTGGTAATAAAGATAACAGCCTCTGGATAAGTAAAAGGGAAAACAAAGTCATTTTTAACCGACTGAGAACCATAACCGGTGATTCTATAAGTGGCGAAATCGCATTCAAATCTTTTGATTTGTTTGGCGGGGAATATTACAGGAATTCTCTGGAAGCGGCGTTTTGCGCCGTTTTGAGCCTTGGCATTCCACCAGAAGAGGTCAATACTAATATCTCAGCAGTAAAGGGTAGGATGAAACTGGAGAAGCTGAAAGGGCGGTTCTTGATTGATAATTCCAATTCAGGCACAAAATTGAAGTTCCTTGATGAGATAACGAGGATGGCAAGGCAGTATTCAGAGAAGATGATTTTGATTGTTGGGGAGGAGTCCCAATATGTGTGTGAAGGGGTGGACTTGGAGGAAGTGAAACAGGTAGTTAAGAATGTAGCGTCGGATTTCGTTGAGATAATAATTGTGGGTGAGGAGTTCAGAGACAAAATAGAAGGTGAGAACGTGTTTTTTTCTGATGATTTGGATTCGGCTCTGGAAAAAGCGGTTAACGATTCGGAAGAAGGTTTTGTAATTATTTCTAATGTGAAGACGTGGAGGTGAGGTTGATAATGCAAAATGAAAACAAAATAAAAATAAGTGACATGCCTCAAGGGGAGAGACCACGAGAAAGATTAGCAAAGTATGGCGCTGAGGCTTTGAGCAATGCGGAACTACTTGCAATTATTCTCAGAACGGGATCTCAAGGTGAGACTGCGGTAGATATAGGGAACAAATTATTAAAGAAATATGAGGGAAATCTCAGGGAATTATTCACAACAGATGTCAGCGAGTTAAGCAAAATAAAAGGATTAGGATTTGCAAAAGCAGTCCAGTTAAAGGCTTGTTTAGAATTGGCTAAAAGAATTTTTGAGTATAAGCCAGAAAAAAATCAAGTGAGGTCCACTCAAGATGTAGTAAATATGTTAATGCCAGAACTTCAGTTTGAAAAACAGGAGAAACTTTTCGCTGTTTTTCTGGGCACTAAAAACTATTTAATTAAACGTAAGTTAGTTTCTGTTGGGGGTATTGATGTTAATGTTTTTAAGCCAAAAGAAATTTTGTATATGGCAGTGAGGGAAAATTCAAGTGCGATGATACTCGTCCATAACCATCCAAGCGGAGATCCTGAGCCGAGTGAGGATGATATTAAAATAACAAAAAAATTGGTAGAAGCTGGCAAAGTCATTGGAATACCCCTTCAGGACCATATTATCATTGGAGACGGTACTTATATAAGCATGAAAGAAAGAGGAATAATCTAAGGGGTGATCAATATGGCTATAATTGGCGATTTGGTTCGACCTAGGGAAGAGGTGCTAACGGTAGGCATTGAAGGAAGAGTTGATGTGTACAAAGCGCTACGAAAAGAGGGTATCGAGGGGGATTCCAAGAAATTTCTGGACGTTACTTTCCTAACCAAGCCACTGAAAGAAGTTTTTGATGAACTCGCAGACAAGTTGAATAATAAGAAAGGCTCTAAAGGAGTATATATTTTCTCAGGAGGGTTTGGTTCTGGTAAATCACACCACATTTTAGCTCTATTCCATGCACTAAGCTCCCCGGAAATAGGCGAAAATTGGTTAAATTTTCATAATTACTCTTTTACCATACCCACTGATGCAAAATCCGTTCTTATTCAGGCTTTAAGCATGGATCCGGACTACCTATGGGTGCCCATTTTCGAAGAATTGGAGAGGAAAGATATATTGGCTAAAGTCAAGCGATTTCCTACGCATGAGCATATAAAAGAAGCCATAGGGGATAAAACAGTGGTGATTTTTTTAGACGAAATAGAATCATGGTTCAATAGTTTAAATGATGAAAAGTTAGAGGATAGAAATTTGAATTTTCTACAAAATCTTTTAGAAATTGCCGCTGATAGTGATTCAAATTTAATAGTTTTCATCTCATTATTAGAAAAGATAGAAGAAATAAAAGGCAGAATTAACCGCCAAAATTCTTATTGGTGTAATCTATACGGGATTGAGGACAGAGACAGAGTAGTATTATACAGGCTATTCCATCTTGAAGACAAAGAAAGAAATGAAAACGCAATACAGGAAATTATTGGTAAGTATATATCGGCATATAAACAATCAGGAATATTCAAAGATCAGAGTGTCGAAACGCGGAAAAGAATTGAGGATTTTAAAAATAGGCTGTTTAATTCCTATCCCTTTCATCCACAACTCATGGAAACACTGTTTGAGAAATATGGAGCATCAACTACCTATCAGAGAACAAGGGGCATTCTATATCTGTTATCTACTGTCGTGAGAGACTTTTATGATAAAAAAGACTTGATTCTTCTTTCAGATATAAATCCTGCTGTGTATGACGAGTTATCAAAGTTAGAAAGCGAGCTATCAGAAAAAGTAATCGAGGATATTCGCAAAATGGAATCTATAAAAGTTGAACATGCTACTCCTCTCCTGACAACTGTATTTATAAAATCAATAGGTTTCGGTCCTACACGAGGGGCAAGCAAAGAAGATATTCTGTTTGGTGTTTTAGCGCCAGCGGTAAATGTAAATGAAATAGATGCGAGTCTTACGGAATTATCAAATAGCGCACCTCACCTTTGGCTTGCAGAAGGAAAATATTTCATACGCCCCGAAGTAAACGTTCTTGTGCTTATTGAAAACGAAGCCAGGATGCTAAAAGACAAAAATAACGTTGCTGAGAAGATAGCCGAGATAATAAGAGATGAAATAAAAATAGAAAAAATACCGGTTTATTGTTTCGATACGGACGGCATGGATACTAAAAACCAAACGAAGATAATATTTTCTTTGAAGGAAATCGAGAAGGATAACCTAAAGAAGATATTTGAGGAGCAGACGTTTCAAAATAGGATCATCTTCATTAATCCTAATTGTAAGGATGTGCTGAGGTCAAATGGCATTAATATGAATGTAGCGAGGGTTTTGGCAATAGATGAGATGAAGCCACAATTCGAGAGCTATAAAGAAAAATTGGAGCACCAGCGCAGTTTAAACATGAGTGAAATAAAAAAGAAGCTAAAAGAGAAATATGGAAAAATGATTCGATGGCAGAATTCAAATGATTTTATGCCTGTAAGTGTTGATTTTGACAGTGGCAAGATTCAGAAGAAGCTGGAAGAGGAATTTGACATTAGCTCTTTCAAAGAGAAGATATTATTTCTCGTTGACAAGAGAGAGGAAGGAGAAACATTAAGCGTTGGGGAGATAAGAAACCAGTTTTATAGAACGAGGAGTTTTCCGGTGATAATAGATGAAGACATCTTCAGAAAAACACTAAATGCCCTGATAAATGATGGTAAAATAGTTGTCGTTTCAGGTAGTGATGTATTTAGAAAAGGAAGGATTTTAGCGTTTTTAAGGGATGATTATGTCGTTATGAAACCTGAAGAGGTTCCAGAGGAGGCTGGTGGTATTGAGGTTGGTGAACGTGTGGGTATAAGGATGCGAGTCCCAAGGGAAGAGACACTCCCTGAAGAGGAGAAAAAAGAAGCACTAAGGGAAGATGAAGTTGAAACAACACCGCCAGAGGGAGGAGAAATCGAATACGAAACATTTAAAATTGAGGAGAGTTCCCCGTGGAGTTTACAAGGGTTACTTGGAAGCACTCTGGATGAATCAGTTGATGTAGACGAGGTTTCAGTAACAATGAAAGGCAGATTAAAAGGAAAGGATGTCAAGGGCATAGTGGATAATATCTTAGAAGAACATGAGGATAATTTACGAACTATGAAACTGGACTCAAAGGTGAGGAAAAAGTGATTGAGCTTTCTAATGAGTTCGTTGAAGATTTGATTTGTGAAGATAATCCTTTGGATTGTATTTGGGAATATTTAGTAGAAGATGTATGGGTACACGATAAAAGCGTAACCGCTTATTATAATCAGGGAGAGAAAAAGACAGGTAGTTTTGAGAGATTTTTCAAATACGCTTATTTCGAGATTTACGATTTGATGACAAAGGAATCACTTGGAAAAAGGAAGAAATTGAGGGATATGCTGGAAAAAAGCGAGTATTGCTTGATAGTTGCCGACGGGTTGAGCATAAGAGAAGCAAACCTTCTTTTAAGAAAACTTGAAGAAAACGGATACAATATAAAGAAATATACCTACGAAATATCTAATCTACCATCGGATACTATTGCTTTCTCAAGAGAGATTTTAAACATAAGCGCACCGTCAGCGTTGAGATCCTCTGGTGAATGGCGGGGTAAGTCCGTTTATATTGAAGACGATAAAACAAATTATCCAGTGCCTTACTCTGACCAGGTTCTAATTTACTCAATATTTCCTGATGCTGATTTTGATAATGTCACGGCAAAAATAGGAGATTCTCTTGAGGAGATATATTTAAAAGTATCCAACATCATCTTAAAACAGATTGAAAACGCAAATCACGATCAAATAGTTATCACATCAGACCATGGATATTGTACAAAACACCCCGGGAGTAATTGGTCAATACCAGAATCAGAGAAGGAGATTTTTCAAGAAGTTTTTGGCTCTGCGAGATTTAAAGAGAGAAGTAAGATATTCGGAGATATGGAAGAGAAGATTGAAGAAATTCTCGATAAAACTGACCGATTGAAAAAGGTGGGAGATAATGTTATTGTGAATGGGAGATACATTTGGCCTGTGCCAGGCAGTAAGAAACAGATATATCACGGTGGTATATCGTTTATGGAGAATTTTGTGCCGCTGATTGAGATAGAAAAATGAGGAGGGGAGATGAAATATATTGAAAAGGATTTTCCGATTGAGAGATTGAATGAAATTGCGAGGAGGGAAGGGAACGATAAGCGTTGGGGAAGACCAGTTTATCAGATTCATAAGTGGTGGGCAAGAAGGTTAGGATGCGTGTTTAGATCAATACTCCTAACATCTTTTTTACCTGAAGATATTTCCGAAGAAGAATATTGGGAAAATTTCTTTTACAAAAGGACAAATTTTGAAGAAATCTTGGGATATTCACCGATTATTTTAGACCCTTTTATGGGCGGTGGGACAACCATCGTGGAGGCATTAAGATTGGGAATCAAATCTATCGGCATAGATATTAACCCAGTGGCATGGTTTGCTACTAAAAAAGAAATTGACCCTTTCGATGAGGAAACATTTGATAATGAGTTTAGGAAACTTGAGGAAACAGTTGGAAATAAAATTAAGAGTTTTTACAAGACGAAATGTCCTATCTGCGAGAGAGAAGAAGCGAACAGAGGATATAAATGGGAGGGTAGAGAAGATGGGCTTGCAAACGTAATGTATGCGTTCTGGGTAAAGAAGGTAAAATGCCTAAATCCAAATTGTAGAAAGGATGTGCCTCTTCATTACACATTCAAGATTGCCACTAAAAACGACAAGGAGAAAGGAAAAATTTATACTGTTTTCTGTCCCAAATGCTACCACATATTTGATACTGATAACGATAAAAAAGAGCTACTCTGCCCTGAGTGTCAAGAAACATTTGTTCCTGCTGAGGGAAATGAAACTGGAGGGGTTTATCACTGCCCGTATTGTAATCAAAGATATAATACGCTTGACTCTGTTAGAAAAGTCAAGAAACCCCCAGATATTGAGATGTATGCTATTGAATACTACTGCCCAACGCATGGGAGGGGTTATAAACCTGCGGATGAACATGATAAAGCAATTTATGAGAAAGCTGTTGAAGAATTTGAAGCAAAAAGAGAGGAGTTACTTTATCCGACAATCGAGGTACCTGAAGGGTTTAACACAAATCAGGCAAGAAATTACTTCTACTATACTTTTGATCAGATGTTCAATAAAAGGCAGTTGCTATGTTTAAGTATGCTTTTGGAAAAAATTCTTGAGATAAGGGATGAAAATACGAGGGAATTCATGCTGATAACACTCTCTGATTCGATAAATGCGAATAACATGTTTTGTATTTATAACGCACAAGCATTCAAATTAGAACCTCTATTTGGGGATCACAATTATGCACCTCCCATGTCTCCTGTTGAGAATAATGTTTGGGGAACAAAATACGGGAGAGGAACTTTCATAAAGTATGTTGAGAAATTAAAGAGAGGTATTGAGTACAAAGAAAAACCTTTTGAGAAACATTATGATACAGGTAAGAGAGCATACATAGAAGGGGATAAAATAGACGGTGCAATAATCAACAATCCAAAAGAGCTACTGAACAATAAAGGAGATACTATGTTAGTTTGTGCAACCTCAGAAGACCTCTCATTTTTACCTCCTAATTTGAAAGTGGATGCTGTAATAACAGATCCCCCTTATTATGACAACGTTATGTATTCAGAAATTGCAGATTTCTTTTACGTATGGCTGCGATTAGGGCTTAAAGATAGATATCCATGGTTCAGAGCAGAAACTACCAGAAACAAACGAGAGGTCATTAAAAATGAAGTGCAGGAAAAAGATGAAAACTACTTCTTAAAAGGAATTAAAAGAGTATTCGTTGAATCAACCAAGTATCTGAAAGAAAATGGGTTGTTTGTATTTACTTTTGTATTTGCTCAATATTAAGTGGTAAAGTAAAATATAAAATCATGCATATTACCCAAATTTGCACATACTGCTCTCTCAGCCATTTTCAGTTTTTGGATTCCACCTTTTATTGAGCAGGTTC